>JAOQAA010000323.1 GCA_025963815.1 Capsulimonas sp. | reverse complement strand
AGTGGCATGGTCAAAGAATATGCGGTGAACTATAAGCGCCAGCTGAATTTGATGGGTATGGCGTACGATTGGGACCGCGAAATTAACTCCAGCGACCCTGATTATTACCATTGGACCCAGTGGATCTTTTTGCAGCTGAACAAGCGCGGCCTCGCCGAACGCAAGAACGCAAACATTAACTGGTGTCCGTTCGATAAAACGGCCCTGGCGAATGAAGAAGTCGTCAACGGACGCTGTCAGCGTTGTAATTCGCTGGTCGAAAAAAAGGCGATGCCGCAGTGGTACCTGAAGATCACTCAGTACGCGGAGCGCTTGATTGCCGACTTGGATACAGTCGACTGGCCCGAAGGCATCAAGATGCAGCAGCGCAACTGGATCGGCCGCAGCGAGGGGGCTGAAGTCGATTTCCAGGCAGGCGAACACACGATCACCGTCTTCACGACCCGCCCAGACACGCTCTGGGGCGCGACCTTTATGGTCCTGGCGCCGGAGCATCCTCTGGTCGCGACACTGACGACTACTGAACAAAAAGACGAAATCGAAGCTTACGTCGCGCGCGCGGGGCGTGTGGCCGACATTGACCGCCAGGCGGAAGGCCGCGAAAAGACGGGCGTTTTCACGGGAGCTTATGCGTCGAACCCGGTCAACGGGGCGCAGGTCCCGGTCTGGATCGCCGACTATGTCCTGACGGGCTACGGAACCGGCGCCATTATGGCCGTGCCCGCGCACGACCAGCGCGACTTCGACTTCGCCCGCAAGTTCGGTTTGCCGATCATCCCCGTCTATCAGCAGCCGGGCGAGACGATCACCGGCGACGCGATGACGCAGGCGACGACGGATCAGGGCGTGCTGACCAACTCGGGCGCGTTCAACGGCCTCGCTTACAGCAAAGACACCGTGCGCCAGGTCTCGGCCTGGCTGGAGCAGCAGGGCAACGGTAAGCCCGTCGTCAATTATCGCTTCCGTGACTGGCTGCTGTCTCGCCAGCGCTACTGGGGCGTGCCGATCCCGATCATCCATTGTCCGACACATGGCGCTGTCCCGGTCCCTGAGGACCAGCTGCCCGTGCTGCTGCCCCCGGTCGAGAAATACGAGCCGTCAGGGACGGGTGAGTCGCCGCTAGCGACGATCCCGGAGTTCGTCAACACCGTCTGCCCAATTTGCGGAGAGCCCGCACGGCGAGAGACAGATACGATGGCCGGCTTCGCCTGCTCGTCCTGGTATTTCTTACGATTCGCTGACCCACATAATGGATCGGCTGCGTTTTCCTCTGAGGCGGCGAAGTATTGGCTGCCCGTGGATATGTATGTCGGCGGCGCCGAGCACGCCGTCATGCACTTGCTCTACGCGCGCTTCTGGACGAAAGTGCTGTACGACGAAGGCTTGCTGGAGTTCAACGAACCCTTCACTCGTCTGCGCAATCAGGGGATGATGCTCGCCAATACGCCCGGCCGCAAGCCAGTCAATGAAGAAGACAGCGCGCAGGAGGGCGGCGGTGAACCGATCGAGGATTGGGTTCCAATCAAGCCTGAGGACATGTATAAGTATAAACCCGAGGAGCTTGTTTATCGCTGGGCAAAGATGTCCAAAAGTTCCGGAAACGTCGTAACGCCTGATGAGACCGCCACCAAGTATGGCGCGGACTCAACACGACTGTTCGAAATGTTCATCGCGCCGTTTGAAGAAACGGTGCAGTGGAGCGAGGACGGCATCCGAGGATCGTTCAAGTTCCTGGCGCGTGTTTATCGATTGGTTGCGCAGCAGTCCGAAGGCTGGACTACCGATTGGCGCTTGCGCATTGGCGACACGACGGACGTTAAGGAAAAGGCGCTGCGCCGCAAGACGCATCAAACGATCGTCAAGATCGCCGATGACCTGGAGAATTTCCGGTTTAACACCTCTGTCGCGAGTTTGATGGAGTGGGTGAACGCGATGTACGAAGTCGTGAACGCCCTGCCCGCCGGCCAGCGCTCTGCGGCGCTCGACGAGGCTATCGAAAACCTCATCCTGGTGCTGGCGCCCTTCGCGCCGCACTTGGCCGACGAACTCTGGACTGTCGGTCTTGGACAATCAGGCTTCCTGTACAAGCACGCATGGCCGGAGGCCGACGCGGAAGTGGCGAAAGCCGACGAGATCACGCTGGTCGTACAGGTCAACGGCAAGGTGCGCGACAAAATCACCGCCGCCGCCGGATTGGACAACGACGCGCTCAAAGCCATCGCGCTGGAAAGCGAACGCGTCCAGGAGTTCACGAACGGCAAGACGATCCGTAACGTCATTGTGGTGCCGGGCAAATTGGTAAATATCGTGGTGGGATAACACCTCTCCGGTCCAGGTCGTGTGGGTATTCGGCCCCTCCGCCCCAATAATGGGGAACCGGATTGCGATGAACGCGTTTCCGAGTCCCCCAGGATGGGGCGGAGGGGCCGAAAGCACTGATTCCAGGAGTAGATTGATGCTGGATTCTCGTATCCGCTGGGCGATGGCCGGGGTAATCGCGGTGATCGCATGCACGGGCGGCGCAAGCCTCTATGCGAAGCGGCATGCGCCGACTCCGGTCACGATCACCAACGCCCCCGCCGCCACCCCAGGCGGGGTTCCAGACGTTCTGAGCGCAGCGCCGGTCAAAACCCTGGTGAACTCCGGCTCCAGCAGCGCTCTTCTCCCCTCCGATCTGGTGTGCTACGTCCATGTCGCC
>JAOQAA010000694.1 GCA_025963815.1 Capsulimonas sp. | reverse complement strand
GGTTCATACCCAGCGACAAATAAGGGCTAAACATTGCGCCTGTCGGCAATGGTTACAAAACGTCGATTGTGGTAGATAAGTGTTTACTGGATAAACGTCTTACATTCCACTGTTATTCAATGGTTGTATGACAAGATCTGACTTGGGGAGAGCCGTGGTGAGAGTAAATAGAAGAGAAAACGTGAAGAGGGGCTAGGATTTTAGGGCTGGAAGATACAAACGAATCTCGGTTCCCGCGTTTGGCTCGCTTTGTATGGTGAAGCGGCCGCCGTGAGCCTCGGCGATGCGGGCGCAGATGGCGAGGCCGAGGCCGCTTCCTGGGGATGAGCGGGCGCTGTCGGCGCGCCAGAAGCGCTCGAAGATGTGGGGCAGGTCCTCGGGAGCAATGCCGATCCCCATGTCACACACGGCGATGACGCATTCCGGAGCATTGTTTTCGGATGAGTTCTCGACGAACGCCGCGATGGTAACCAGATCGCCGGAGCGGGAGTATTTCACGGCGTTATCCACAAGGTTGCGCGCCAGCTGCCGGAGCTGAGTGAGATCGCCCAGAACCCGGACCGGCTGATCGGAGCTCGTGACGGAGAGTGTGACGCCCTTATCGTCGGCCTCCCGTTCGAAATGCGCGGCGGTCCACTGGCACAGCTGTCTCAGATCGACCGCTTCGAGAGTGGCGTTGTTTTGAATTTGGCCCGCGCCGGACTGCGCTAAAAAGCTCAGGCTTTCGACGATATGGGTCATCTGCTGGATCTCTTCCAGAGCGCTGTCCAGGGTCGCGATGTACTCTTCATTTGAGCGTGGACGCGCCAGGGCCAGCTCCATCTCGCCGCGCAGGACCGTGAGGGGCGTGCGCAGTTCATGGGAGGCGTCGGCGGCGAACCTCTGCTGTGTTTCGGCGAAGCGCTGTTTCGCCTCGAACGCTCGGTGCAGGCGAAGCGTCATTCGGTTCAGCGTCGCGACAAGGTGGCCGACTTCGCTGTCCGTTTCCGCCGGGGCCGGCAGCAGAGGACCGGAGAGATTGTCGACTTCCAGCTGTTCCGCTTCCGTCGCGATGCGCTGGATCGGGCGCAATGCGCCGCCGACGAGCGCCCATCCGCCGAGGGATGCGACGAGCACAAGCGCCGGCGCGGCAATCGCCAGCAGATAGCCGATGTGCTCCAGCACGTCAGAATCGTGATCCCACGGGACTCCGATCTCCATGATGAGCGGTCGTCCCGACGTTTGTATCGGGGCGACCACGACCCGCATCATTCGTTCTTCGTCGGGACCCGCAAATACAAAGCGTCGTCCCTTCGCGGTTCCAGCGAGGTTGAGACGCTCCAAACTTCGGCTCATCTCCGGCTGCGCAGAGAGGGTGGGGGAAAGAGCGACCGTTTTGTTGTAAGGCGTTGCCAGCCGAACATAGATGGAATCAAAGCGCAGGATGCCCGGAAAGCCTTTGGGCTGCTGATCCGATTCCTGGAATGAGGAGATCGCCTCAAGGAATTCTCCGTACTCGGCGTCGTTTCTTTCGCCGTCCCGAGCGGTCGCCAGCGTACGATCTGCCTCCAGCGTGAGGAAGGCGTCCGTCTCGGAGAGCAGGGCATGCTTGGCGCCGACATAGACGCAGAGCGCGCCAGCGCAGAGGATAATCGCCAGAGAGCCGCCGTACCAGGCGGTCAGCCGGAAGCGAAGAGATCTCGTCCAAGCCAGCGGAGCCGTATCGCGAATATTATTCGGAAAGCGCATTCCGGCTTTCCAGGCAGTAGCCGACTCCGCGCATCGTATGGATCAGCTTTCGCTCCTGTCCGCGATCGATCTTGTTGCGCAGATAGTTGATGTAAACGTCGACGACATTAGTGCCGCCGTCGAAGTCGAAGTCCCACACATGCTCGGCGATCATCGTTCGGGAGAGGGATTGTCCGGCGTGCCGCATGAGGTAATCGAGCAGCGCGTACTCCTTGGCGGTTAGCGTGATCTCCTGGCCGGCGCGGGTGACGCGGTGCCTTGCGGGATCGAGGGTGAGGTCGCCGACGACGAGCTTGGGCGCGCCGGTCTTCCCCCGCCGCAGAAGGGCGCGGACGCGCGCCAGCAGTTCGCCCAGTGCAAACGGCTTGACCAGATAGTCGTCAGCGCCGGCGTCCAGCCCCGCGATCCGATCCTTCACGGCGTCGCGGGCGGTCAGCATCAGGATCGGCGTCCCCGTCCGCGCTTCGCGGATGGCGATGCAGACGTCTAGACCGCTGCGAAGCGGCAGCAGCCAGTCCAGCACGACCAGGTCGTAGTCGTACGTCAGCGCTCGCTGCAGCCCGGCTTCGCCGTCATGCTCGACATCGACGGCCTGTCCCTCTTCTTCCAGCGCGCGGCGCAGGAAGGAGGCGACCTTTTGTTCGTCTTCCACGATCAGTATTCGCATAAGTTCTGCTTCCATGTTACCCGAAGCCGCCGAATTGCCGGCGGGCGGACGCCTCTCTCCCGATGAAATATCCGACATGGGCTATCCTCCTAATGCGCTAGCTCCTGCTCGACCAGCGCAAAGTCATCTTCCGCGCTCTGCGTCGGCTTAAGATGCGGCGGATGTGTTGCAATGAATAAGACCGGCGCGACGATCAGTGTGAAGAGAGTGGAGACCGTGAGGCCGCCGATGACCGCGATCGCCAGCGGCTTCTGCATCGCCGCTCCGGCCCCGAGACCCAGAGCCAGCGGCAGCAGCGCCAGAATGGCGCCGACCGTGGTCATGAGAATGGGCCGCAGACGCAGACGGGCCGCTTCGATCATCACTTCAATCACCGGGCGATCCGGTCCGATCCTTTGCAGATGATTGAAGAAGTCGAACAGGACGATCCCGTTTTCGGTCACGATGCCGACGATCATGACCGCCCCGGTGAAGCTGGAGATATTGAGCGGCGTACTGGTAAGAAACAGTCCCAGCAGCACGCCCGACAGCGAGACGATGGCGGCGACCAGCAGGGAGAAAGTCTGGCGGAACGAGCGCAATTGTACGATCAGCAGCGCCGAAACCGCCAGGATCGCCGTCGCTAGCACGGCGGCGAGCTGGAGGAACGATTCCTGCTGGCTGGAGTACAGCCCGCCGTACTCCAGACGGTATCCGGGCGGCAGCTTCAGGCCCTTCGCCAGCCGTGACTGCACATCGTGGACGGCGCTCCCCAGATCGCGCCCCTCCAGGCCCGCCGTCACGGCGACCATCGGCAGCTGATTCTCGCGCGTGATCTGGGGCGTCCCCGCCACCGTCGCGATGGTCGCGACGGAACTTAGCGGTACGGTTCCCCCAGAGGGCGTCGCGATCGCGACGTTCGGCAGCGCCGTCGGATCCAGCGGAGCGTCGCGGCGGGACGCCTGCACGCGCACATCCACGCCCTCTTCCCCCTGCTGCACGCGCGTGGCGATGGAGCCCGCCATCGCTGTCGTGACCGCTGCCGTCACGGCGTCCGTCGTGAGGCCATAGCGCGCCGCGCTGGCGCTGTCCACATGCGCGATGATCTCAGGTCCGCTCTCCACGACGCCGTCGTTTTCATCGACGACGCCTGGGGTCTTGGTGATGATTTCTCCCGCAGCGTGCGCGAGATCGGCGAGCTTGGCGGGGTCGTCGCCGAAGATCTTCACTTCGATCGCTTTAGGGGAGCCGGCCATATCGCCGATGCCGTCCTGAAGGATTTGAATGTAGTCGCCTTCCATCTGCGGGAACTCGGCGCCGATCTGTTCGCGCAGCCCGGTCATGATCTCATCGGCGCTGCGTGTTCGGTCGGTCTTCAGACGGACCAGAATATCGCCCTGGCTTTGTTCGGCCAGCTCCAGGCCCGATCCGGAAAGCGCGCCGGTCAGCCGTGACCATGCCGCCACTTCCTGCGTATGGCCCAGAATCGTTTCGAGTTTTCGGGCGACGCGATCCGTTTCGGCGAGCGACGTCCCTGGCGGCAGTCGGTAATCGACGACAAACGCGCCTTCATCGAATTCCGGGAAGAATCCCGTCTGCAGATGATTGAACAGCAGCCAAGCGCCCAGCACGACAGGGATGAGCAGAACCAGGACCACGGCGGGCTTGCGCAGGCACCACGCGAGGATCCGTCCATAACGGCCGGCGACGCGCTCCATAATGCGCACGGGCAGCGACGGCTTATGCGCAGTCTCGCCTTCTTTCTTTTCGCGGTCCTTGGGCAGAAGAACATCGGCGAGCAGCGGCGTCAGGCACAGTGATAAGAGAAGCGAGACGAACAGAGTCGCGACCATGACAAGCGCCAGCGGCCCGAAGAACTGGCCGGTGACCCCGCTGAGAAATGTGAGCGGCAGGAACGCCGCCATCGTGGTCAGCGAGGAGCCGACCATCGCGGGCGTGATCGCCTGGATGCCCGCCGCGATGGCCGCGCGCCGGGAGCGTCCCAGTTCGCGCTCGTGGAAGATGTTTTCCACCACGACGATGCCGTCGTCGATGACCAATCCCAGGGCGATCGCGAGCGCGCCTAGCGTCATGATGTTCAGGGTCTGTCCCAGCGCCTTCATCAAACCAAAGGTGATCAGAATGCTGAGCGGCAGGATGATCAGGACGATGCTCGCCGCCCGGATGTTTCCCAGAAACAGCGTCAGGACGATCAGCGCCAGGATACCGCCGATCACGATCGACTCGATGACGCTGCTTTCGGAGGAGCGTACGATTTCGGATTGATCGTAGAACAGCGATGTCGAGACTCCCGCTGGCAGCGAGGAGTTCAGGTCGGCGAGGGCGGCGTGGACTTCGTCCGCGACCTGAACGGTATTGGCGTCCGGCTGCTTGATGACGTTCACGATGACAGCCGGGCTGCCGTTGCCCGTCGCCAGGATCGTGCGCGGCTGGACCGAAGGGGAGACTGTGGCGATATCGGAGATCGCGATGGGAACGCCGTTCTTCGCCGCGACCGTCACAGTCCGGACATCGTCTTCACTGCGCAGCAGGCCGGAGACGAGGATCTCATAGCGCTGGTAAGAGTGATCGATCTGCCCGACCGACGCCACGCCGTTGGCCTTCGCGATAGCGTCCTGAACATCCTGAAGAGTGAGCCCGTGCGCAGCGAGGGCTCGCGGGTCGACTGCGACAAGAAACTCGGGAACGTCGCCGCCGGTCACCCGGATCTGCGCCACGCCGGGCAGCCGGGCCAGACGCGGCCGGATCGTGTAGTTCGCGATACGCCGCAGCTCGACGAGATCGACGGTTTTGGATGTGAGACTGTAACCCATGATCGGGAAGATCGAAGGGTTGATGACTTCGGCGGCGACGTTGGCTCCCGGGGGGATGGAGGAGCGCGCATCGGAGATCTGTCCCTGAACGCGCTGCAGGGCCAACTGCATGTCCGTGCCCCAGGCGAAGGTGACGTCGATGCTGTTGCTGCCCCGGCTTGTGACGGATCGTACCTTCGTGACGCCCGGGACAGTGCTGACGGCGGCTTCCAGTGGGCGCGTGAGCTGCGCGAGCGTCGTCTCCAGCGGGATGTCGCCGGCGTCGGCCGAAACGGCGATGCGCGGGACGACGAGCTGCGGAAAGATAGCGACCGGCAGGTGCAGGGCGAAGTAACCGCCCAGCACGCAGAGCAGCAGCGTAAAGGTGAGGACAGCCTTGCGGTGCGCCCAGAGGAACCTTGTGAGCTTCACGGCTGGGCCTCGTCTTTGGCGATCGTGACTTTGGTTCCGTCCGGAAGGCCGTAGCCTCCCAGCGTGACCACATGATCCTTGGGAGCGACGCCGCTCAATATCTCGATATTATCCCCCTGACGCAGTCCCGTCTTGACCGGCTTGATATGGGTCGTCCCGTCGTCCGAGACCATAATGACGGTCTGTGCTCCATCGGTCCCGTCGAGCACGGCGCTCTTCGGAACGATCAGCGCGCCGATATGGCGATCCACGGCGATCCGCGCCTTGACGTAGAGATCGTCCTTCAAGACATGCCCGGGGTTGGCGACGGCCG
>JAOQAA010000692.1 GCA_025963815.1 Capsulimonas sp. | reverse complement strand
CCATCTTTGGGCATGTTGCCCAAATCCATATACGCCGTTCCTGAGAGCGACCTTCTCAGCGGTTGAATAGCGATGTCGCGGCCAGGAACAAGGTAGGCGTTTATGTTGTCCACTTCGCGGACCACGGCTGTTCCGTCTCCATCAATTGAGAACAGGCGCCTCGGTCCTTGGTGGCGATTGGAGATACCCACGATAACGACGACCACTCCGGCGTTACCGCTCGCCAAATTGGACCATTTAAACGACGTATGGGCGAAATGGATGCGGTGCCCGGTTTCGAAAATGAGAGGCCATAGAATCGGTACTTGAACTCCTTGGCAGACGGAGTTGGTGGCCACGAACGCCGTCGTCGCGTCGGTTTGTGAACCGTAGTCGGCCGCCTTCGCGAACCACCCAGTTACATAGTCGAGCGATTTCCAGCTGCTGGTTCGTTCTCCCAGAACAGCTTTGAGATCCGCCTTATGATCGACTGACTGCCATTTGCTGCCGAGATACGGCGGGTTCCCGCAGATGTAGGTCTCTCCTCCTTCATTGACGAAATCGATCTCTGCCTGATCGAGCGGAGTGCTGAACAAATCGTCGCCCTGCAGTTTCACTCCGGTGCCGGTCGGGGGGCAGATACTCAGCCAGTCCAGTCGAAGTGCGTTGCCACACGTGATCCAATTCTGGGAGTCCAGTGGTAAAAACCCCGCCAATGCCTCCTTCTGTCCGCGATAAAGCACATCGCACTGGAACTCGGCGATAATGAGGGCAAGCCGAGCGATCTCAGCGGCAAAGTCACGCAATTCGATCCCGCGGAAGTTTGTCAGCGGAATATCACTTTGACGCCCGTGCTCCCCGCGTCGTTCGTTGATGATGTTCTCGAGTTCTCGCAATTGCTTGTACGCGATAACGAGAAAGTTGCCGGAGCCGCAAGCCGGATCGAAAACTCGAATCCTCGAGATACGCTTGCGCAGATTGAGCAGCGCGCGTGCGTTGTCCCTCGCTTCTTCCGCCCGCGCGCGCAGATCGTCAAGGAACAGCGGATTCAGCACCTTCAGAATGTTGGGAACGCTCGTATAGTGCATGCCGAGAGCTCCTCGCTCTTCGTCGTCGGCGACTGCTTGGATCATCGAGCCAAAGATGTCCGGATTGATTCGGGTCCACTCAAGTCCGCCGATATGCAGGAGATAAGAACGTGCGATTCTGCTGAAGCGAGGTACCTCCACGTTTCCTGAAAACAGTCCTCCATTCACATAAGGAAATGCCTCGGTCCAACGCGGGATGCGGGCGCGCTCGCGATCCTGCACCCTGGTGTTCATCGCGCGGAAGACCTCACCCATTACTTCGTGGGTATTTGAGGAATCACGCGCACTCATCTTCGAGATGGTATCGGTGAAGAGTCCTGCGCCTGCGAAGATGTCAGTGTCCTCGGCGAAAAAGCAGAAGATCAGCCGCGCCAAGAAATGGTTCATATCGTGGCGTCGCTCCGGCGTTCCCCATTCCGGATTGTCCTTCAGCAACTCGACGTAGAGCCTGTTCAGACGACTGGTCGCCCGGATGTCAAACGAGCTTTCGCGGATCTGCTTGACTGTTGTAATGCCGGCCAGTGGAAGGAAAAGGCCGAAGTGGTCAGGGAAGTCGCGGTACGCGCACGCAACAGTCTCGCCTGATGCTAGATCTTCGGCTTCAAAGGCCTCACCGTCCGTCGCGAGAATGAATCTCGCTTTCGCCTTGGCTGTCGCGGGACTCGCCTTCAATGCGGTGAGGGTCGCCGCTATGTCCCCTGACCGCGCAGTCGCGATGTGGATATTGTTCGTCTGTAGGACGCCGCCGAGATCGGATTTGTTCGATGTACCCGACCGCAGGCGTTTGATCGTCGTTTCCTTGTTCCCGAACGCTTGCAAGAAGGCGAACGGAAAGTCTTCTGGCTGAAAGGGTTCGGCCGCTAGGTCCGATACAGCGACTTCGATCTCAACTGCATTCATTGCGCATCCTTGCGGCAAAGATTCCTCAGCGCTGCACCTGCAGTCACAGATACCGGCGGGTTTGCTTGATCTGGCGCGAGGCGATCACTCGCCGTGAAAGCCGCGACGAACTCAACTGTCACGCTCGCACGCTCCTTCCCTTCGCCTCTCGGCCCGACTTGGATTCGAACATCCATGTCCAGAGCGTTCAGAAAACGCTCGAGCCGTTCCCGACTAAATCGGGCGAGCTTGCCGCGCATTAAGTCCGAAACGTCAGGCGGAGCGATGCCGAGCACCTCGGCCGTGTACCGCTGGGTCCAGCGCTTTTCAGCGACGATCTTGCGAATCAGGCGCGCCAATTCTGCTCTCGCTAACTGACACGCAGCATCCGGGAGCTCTAGAACCGCCAACACATTTCCGACGGTCGGCGCGATGCTGATAGGTTGGGCGATCGTCGCCTGCTTCGTGTCTGTCTTCGCCATCACGCTCCACGGTTACCACAGATGTCAGAGCCGTCGATTGACTTCGAATGGTCTCCGAAGACCCTCGTCGCGCTCCTTGACGGAGTGAAAGCTCACCGTTCGAGATCGACGGCGGGGTTTCATACATCTCCTTCACGTCAACTGGAGTAGGCTGCAGGGTAATTGTTGCTCCCGAACACTGGGAAAGGACGCGGATAGAGCCGGATCAGAGCTCATAGGTTAGCGAAACTGCTATGTCCGGGGAAGGCGCGGTGACTAGCGCAGCTCTGGGAGGGCGTGACCGGTGCGTAGCTACGTCAAATGCGTCCAGGAAGGGGAAGTAAAATACTGAGAAGCGTTGGCGGCTTGTGATAGTATTCCTGCCGTCGCACCCCTGTCGCCATCTCATCTGAGATCTGGACGCGTTCGCTGGGCTTCCCCTATGAACATTGTAAGGTGAGATCGCCCTCAGAGCCCAGGTGAAAGCCTTGGGGCAGCAGGGTCCGGGTGCGACTTTAGGAGAGACAACCCAGAGTGCCAGTTCACAAGGCGTGAATATTGGCTCCGTGATGTTTCAGTGGCTCACGGGGTCTCGCGCGTATTCCGGAACTCGTGGAACTGGTCTACGAGGCGGTTGCGACGACTCTACTTCGAGCTGTGACTTCCACGTCCATGCGCCTTTCGTCGCATAGCACGCCATCACAAACCTGCTTTACCCGTTTGATTACCCGTTTGACCCGTTTTTCTTCGATATTCTGCCTTTCCGAAACCGGCGCCGATGCTCGGTTTCCCTATGCAAAGCCGTCAAGTTGCCGTGATTGAGACCCCCTGATCAGCCAATGGGGTTCTGGGGGTCGCGGGTTCAAATCCCGCCGTCCCGATCAGCTGAGATCAAAGTCTAACACTTACTAAGGAAGGCCCTCGCCGTGAAGCAAGGGGCTTCTCGCGTGCAGGAAGCCACTGGAAGCCAATGGAAAGCAATTGGCTAGCATCGCGTCTGCCGACGTCGCCGGACCGAACCACCGGATCTTGGTCGAAGAGCACGCGCCGACACTCGGCCACGACGTCCGCGGGCCGACGCACCGCTCTCCCAATCGCCGTCTGAATCAGACGTGTGAGCGAATCGACCGCGAAGTCGCCGCAACCGGGATCCTGCGTCGTATCTTCGGAGAGCGTCTCCCTGCTTACCAAAAGGATCTTCCCGATGTCCTTTCCCGCCTCGATCTTCGTCGCCGCCACGGTCTTCGCCTCCATGACGGCTACCATGACGGCCACCGTCGCCGCGACGGCGTCCATCGCCCGAGCGCAGGCGCCAGCGCCGCGGTTCAAGGTCCTGGTGATCGCCGAGCGCTTGGATCCCCATAATGCCGACAGGAATGAGATCCACCGGCCCTATGTCGAAGCAGCCGAACGCTGGCTCGCCAAACTTGCCGCGGACAGCAATTTCACCGTGTCCTATCTGGAGTCGCCCAACACCATCACGGACTCCATGCTAGCCAAGGTGGACGTGATCTGGCAGATGAACTACACCCCGTTCCGCTGGAACGCCACCGCCAAGGCGGCGCTGGAGAAATACCTGGACGGCGGCAAGGGCGGCTGGCTGGGCGGCCACCACGCGGGCCTGTACGGTTCGGCGGTCACCGACCAGACGTGGCCCTGGTTCTTCGACAATCTGCTCGGCGGGATCAACTACAAGAATTACGTGTCCAGGTTCGCGTCCGGAACCGTCCGCGTGGAGGATGCCGCGCATCCGGTGTTCAAGGATGTTCCGGCGAGCTTCCCCATCTCCACCGAGGAGTGGTACATCTGGGACAGAAGCCCCCGCGCGCGCGTGCACGTGCTGGCGAGCGTCGACGAAAGCACCTACGAGTTCGTCGATGCGTCTCAAAGCGGGATCAGGATGGGCGACCACCCCGTCATCTGGACGAACGACAAACTCAAAGCCAGAAACCTCTACATCTTCATGGGCCATCATCCCAATCTGTTCGCCAACGCCGCGTACACGACCTTGCTGACGAACTCCATCATGTGGCTTGCGAACATGCCCGCGACAACGCGCCCGTGAACGTCTCCCTCCACTTCGTCGCCTTCGGCGTGGCCATCGCCGCCATGTCCGCGGCCCCGGCCATCTTCGTCAACCAGGTCGCTTATGATCTGCGCGGACCCAAGGTGGCGTTGATCCAGGTGGATGCCGCTTTGTCGGGTAGGGCTACCGCAACCGTGATCGACGATGCCACGTCCGTCGTGCAGATGACGATGACGCTGACCGACGCGGGAACGGTCGACGATTGGACGCCGGGGAAGTTCTACTACAAGGCCGACTTCTCCGCCCTGCAGAAGGCGGGCACCTACCGGGTTCGCGCCACCATCGGCGGCACCCAGGTCACCTCGGACGCCTTCACGGTGGGCGAGAACGCCCTGGCCAGAGCCACGATTCCTTCCATCGTACACTACTACTTCCGGCAGCGGGCCACGTCCGCCGAAGAGTGGGCCGCCGACTCGGCGGTGCAGGTCAACGATGGATCAAAGACGGTGAACATGCGCGGCGGGTGGACTGACGCCTCCGGCGATATCAGCAAGTACTTCTCCCACCTGGCCTACGCGAATTTTCTCTCGCCGCAGCAATCGCCCATGGTCGCGTGGGAGCTGGCGGACTCCTTCGAGCGCATCCCGGCGCTGCTGACCGCGGAAGGCGTCAAGGAGGAGATGCAGGCGGAGGCCCTGTGGGGCGCCGACTACCTGTACCGCGCGATGGCGCCGGAAGGCTACTTCCACATGGTGGTCTTCAGCGTCGTCTGCAAGAATGCGAACGACCGGCGCATCGTCGGCCTGTTGGCGGA
>JAOQAA010000657.1 GCA_025963815.1 Capsulimonas sp. | reverse complement strand
ACCGCCGCCGTGGCGTAGATCGCGGTGACGCGCAGCGAGGCGAGGGCCGCGATGTTCGCGCGGTGATTGATCCGGTGCGGGGGCAGCGTGTGACCGGCGCCGTGCCGGGCCAGAAAAAAGAACTCCTCGCCGGCGCTCGTGGCGGCTCGAAGGATGCTGGCGGCGCCGAACGGCGTTTCGATCGATTCCGGCTCGCCGTTTGCGAACGCGGAGCCGAAACCGCTGCCGCCAATGACGGCGTAGGGCATAATTGACAAACCTTTCCGATTGCGGATACACTATCCGCCACACTCATGGCAGATGTCTCCAATCATTTTACACGAAATCCACGGCGGCGGCAAGCCGGAGTTTGCTCCGCCGTTCTGCTGCTTTTCTCTTTGATCTTCTTTCGCGAGCAGCTCTTCACCGGCAAGTCGCTTTATTGGGGCGACATCGGCCTTTATTTTGTTCCCATGCTCGATCATCTGCATCGCAGTGTGACCGATGGACGGGTTCCTCTCTGGAATCCATGGATCCTCTGCGGCGCGCCCTATGTCGGCAATCCGCAGACATGGCCGCTGTATCCGGGATCACTTTTATTCGCGATCATGGACACGCACCGGGCGTTGGGATGGGATATCGCGCTGCACGCATGGCTTGCGGGCGTGGGCATGTACCTGCTGGCGCGGCGCACGATGCGCGTGGGCTGGGCGCCGGCGATGCTCGCGGCGATGACCTTTATGTTTGGGGGCCACTTTGTTTCTAAAGAGCAATTCCCCAATATGCTCCAGGCGGAAACATATGTCCCCTGGATGCTGTACTTCACCGATCGCGTTCTGACAACCCTGCGGCGGCGGGACGCCCTCGCCATGGGGGCCGTCTTTGGGCTGCAGCTCCTTGCCGCACATGCGCAGATTGCGCTGCTGACGATCTATCTCATCCTCATGTACTGCGTCTATCGTATCCCCGGCCTGCGACCGTGGACGCGCCCGCGGGTGCTGCGTTTGGCGTGCGTCGCTGTGCTGATCGTTACGGTCGCGGTCTGTCTGGACGCCGGACAACTGCTGCCGACTGTCGAACTTTACCAGAACGCATGGCGTCAAACGCTGACCTTTAAGAATGTGAATCGATTCTATCTTCCATTCAGCCAGCTGGGAAACTTCGTCGCCCCTAACTTGCATGGCCACCCAATGGACGGCAATTTCACGGCGGTCGGCAACTTCTGGGAGACGTGCGCTTATGTGGGGGTGCTTCCGTCGCTTGCGGCGCTCGGCGCCGCTGCGCTGGCGTGGAGGCGCCGAGCCATAAAGCCGTCCCGTTTCTGGACCGTGATCTTCGTCCTTGGCGTGTGGATGGCGACCGGTAGGGATGGGCATCTATACCATCTCGCTTACAAAGCGCTGCCGGGCTTCAAAAGCTTTCACGATCCGGCGCGCTGCCTGCTGTGGGCGTCAATGGCGCTGTCTTTGCTGTCCGCGGTCGGGCTGGAAATCGCAACGGGATTTGTGAGAAAGAAGCGATGGGGCGGGGTGAAAACGCCGGTGTGGGCGGCGCTTGCTGTGCTTGTGGTTGTCTTTGTGGATCTGGCGCGTTTTGGAGGCGGGATTTATCCCGTCGCCGCTCCAAGCGCCATGGCGGCGACGGGAGTGGTGTCGATGGATATCCGCCTGGACCCGGCCATACAGGCGCGCCAGGCGCGGATCATGGCTCCGGACGGCGGGCGTGTTTGGCAGCGTTTCACTTCCGTGAAATCTTACCGGCAGGATCTTCCAGGATACGGCGGACTTTGGCGGGAGACACTGAGCCCAAACCTCGCGATGGAGCTTGGCGTCGCCGACGCCGCCGGCTACGAGCCTGAGACACGTCGGGACACGGAGATGGTCGCCGGCAGGACCGTGGCCGCCCTGAAGCCGGGCGCCGGCCCCAGGGAGCATGCGCACGCCGCCACCTATGCCGGAGCGATGGGCGTGCGTT
Source organism: Capsulimonas sp. (assembly GCA_025963815.1). Classification (GTDB taxonomy): domain Bacteria; phylum Armatimonadota; class Armatimonadia; order Armatimonadales; family Capsulimonadaceae; genus Capsulimonas. The sequence continues at coordinate 1,846 of JAOQAA010000657.1, read as the reverse complement.
ATATCATCACGGACCGGGAGCAGCCGCCGGACGGCGCAATCCCCGGGCTCCGAACTCTGGCAATGGTTTTGACGCCGCCGTTTGCGAGCCATCCGGAGGAGGGCGAGGGGTACGAACATCTTTCGATCAATACTCGCTGGCTTCCCCGGTGCCGTCTCGCCGGGGGGATCGTTTCCGCGTCGTCCCGCGATGCGATACTGATGACCATGCAGGGACTGAACGGCCGCGCCGACTTCATCGACTTGCATCAGGATACCGTTATTGTCGGCCCTGTGCCGCCAAATTACTCACGCCCTGCCGTGACGCCAGTTCCAGGATTGCATGACATCGATCCCGAGCATGTGTCGGTTTCGGTGACGACGGACGGTCCCGCCGTGCTTGTGCTTGCGGATACCCTGCACCAGGGCTGGACGGCGACCCTGGATGGTCGCCCGGTTCCCATTCGATCTGCGGACGGCTTTTTGCGCGCCGTGCTTCTGCCGTCCGCAGGTGAACATCATGTGCAGTTTGTGTATCAGCCGGCGTCGTTTCAGGCGGGATTATATCTCAGTCTGCTCGCGGTATCGTTTTTGACGGCCAGCATGGTATATATTGTCCGTACGCGCGCGATTTTCCCGGCAAAGGCGGCAGGAAAAGCCGTGATTGATTGCGAATAGGTATTTTCATTTGGTCTCCTGCGTCATCATGGATGGGGGTGGGCGATGGCCGAGCTGCAAATCGATGTCCGTGACGAAAACGGTGTCGCAACGATTCTCCTACGGGGTGAGCTGGACGCTTACGACGCGCCGCGCCTTCGCGCGATTATGGATCCACTGATCAAGGTCGCGCAGCCCGCGATCCTGGTCGATCTGACGGCATTGGACTATCTTGACAGCGCGGGACTCGGCGTTCTGGTGGCCGCGCTCAAGCAGGTCACCGACCGCGACGGGCAATTCGGCGTGATTTCCCCCTCGCCGATCGTGGCGCGCGTTCTCCAGGTGACCGGGCTCTGCAAGCTCTTTACGGTTTTCGACGACACGGCGCAGGCGCAGGCGCGCTTCGGCCTTGCCGCGTGAAATCGCGAATGCGCACAATATTCTTCACCACGCAATGACGCGCGGGAAGGCCTCTGCCGCCTTTCCGCGCGTTATGGCGTGTGAGCGCTTTTCGTCAAAATATCGAACCACGAGAATATCAAATCAATGAGGAGAAACGGCGAAACAATGCGAATAACTGGCAGCGTCAATCGTACGCTAACACTGGGTCTGGTCTGCGCCTCCATGGCGATCGTAAGCGGGTGCGCCAACGACAAGCCGAAGGCGGGCTCCGACGGCGCGAGCGGCGTGTCTAACGGCACGGCGACAAAATCGCCCATCGTCGTGGGCGAGTTCGGCTCGCTCTCCGGAAGCGAATCCACCTTCGGAACTTCGACTGACAACGGCCTCAAGCTGGCGTGCAATGAGATCAACGCCAAGGGCGGCATCGACGGACATCCTCTGAACGTGCATGTTCTGGACGATGAAGGCAAGCCGGACAGCGCATTGACCGTCGTGCAGAAGTTGATCAATCAGGACAAGCCGATCGCCATTATCGGCGAAGTCGCCTCCAAGCTTTCGATCCAGGCCGCGCCCGCCTGCAATTCCAATAAAGTCCCGATGATTTCGCCGTCCTCCACGAATCCGAAAGTCACCCAGATCGGACCGTACATCTTCCGCGTTTGCTTTATCGACCCATTCCAGGGCACGGCCGCCGCGAAGTTCGCGGTCGGTACGCTGAAGGCTAAGCGCGCGGCGATCATGACGGATCAGCAGAACGACTACAGCACGGGCCTGACGAAGTTCTTCACCGCAAGCTTCACACAACAGGG
>JAOQAA010000632.1 GCA_025963815.1 Capsulimonas sp. | reverse complement strand
GAGATCATCTTTGGCGTCGGGCAGACCGAAAAGCAGAACGGCGGGAACGCCGGCCTTCGCTGCCGACTCGGCTTCGCGGCGGATCTCATCGACGGACAATTGAAAGACGCCGGGCATGGAGCTAATTTCATTGCGAACGCCTTCAGGTCCATCCAGAGCGAACATGGGATAGACGAGGTCCTGACGGCTGACGCTGGTTTCGCGGACCATCGAGCGAAGCGCCGGGGTAGAACGCAGGCGACGGGGACGTATTGTCAAATTGGCGTGTGTCATGAGAAATTACCTTCGCTTAGACGCGTATCTCCACGGTGAGACCACGGCAGGGCATCGGGAAGAGGATTTTGTCGGCGCCCGCGTCCAGCAGCGCCTTTTGCGTGCGCTCCGGGTCCAGGGTCAATGCGAGGATCGTGCCTCCGCCGCCAGCGCCCGCGAGCTTGGCGGCCATCGCGCCGCCGCCAAGAGCCGCCGCGATCAAGACTTCGTTGGACTCGCCGCTGCCGCCCAGGTCGCGCTGGATTTCGTGATTGCGCGTCATCAGTTCGGCCAGCAGGTCCCAATCGTGCGCCAGCAGCGCTTTTTTGCCGGTGCGCGCCAAACGGGCGATGTCGACATAACCGTCCACAACAGCCAGCTCGCCTTCCAGCCAGCGATCGCGGATCGATTTATGGACCGTTCCCGAGTGATGCTTGACGCCGGTGTGCGCGAGAACGAACGGCAGGGTTTGCAGATACGGCGCCAGCGGCTCGATGGTCGCATAGGGCGTCGAATAATCCTGTGACATCGCGCTGTTCTTATCGCGGAAGTCCATGAAATTCAGCCCACCGAACGTCGCCATATAGTGGTCTTGAAACCCACAGACACAGCGCAGGACATCGTACTCGATCTTACGCACCAACTCAGCGACTTCGTAGGAGTTCAAGCGCAGATCCAAATGGGCGAGGACAGCTCCGACGATGGTCGCCAAAATCGCCGTCGATCCGGCGAGGCCCGCCTGCATCGGGATTTCCGTGGAGGCTTCCAGATGGAACGCCGGGGTGACGCCGGGCTGGACTTCCAGGGCGAGCAGCACAGCGCGAGCGACATTCAAGTAATCATCGTCGCGCAGCGCCAGATCAGCTTGCGTCACGATATCCTGTGACTGCCCGCCGACGGTGATGCGGATTTCGTCCTTTTCACCGATCAGCGTGCAGGTCGCTCGCTCCGCGGTGGAGCAGGAGACGACGCTGCCGCCGTACATATCGGTCGGGTTGCCAACAATTCCGCAGCGCCCGGGGGCGGTGGCGATGATCATGCGCGTTGCTCCAATACCCACTCGATAGCCGTGGGAAGATCGGGAAAAATGAAATCCGGCGCGGGCTCCAAAAGACCGTCCTGGTAAAAACGGGCGCCGCCGGAGAGAACGAGGGCCGTCACGCCGACCTTAGCGGCGTGGCCGGCGGCGATATCCGTTGGGGAGTCGCCGATAAAAATCGTCGATGCGAGGTCCAGTCCGAAATCCGCCGCCGCCTCCAGCAGCATTCCCGGCTCCGGTTTGCGGCGCGGCGAAAGGGCTTCCTTGAGATCCGTGCAATAGTAGTAGCGATCGACATGCGCGCCGGCCTCACGGTCCAGTTCCGCACGCATAGTTTCTTCAATATCCGCCAGATCGTCCCGGCTCATGACGCCTTTGCCGACGCCCTGCTGGTTGGAAATCACCAGAACGGGAACGCCGATGTCGTTCAATCGCTTGATCGCCTCGGCCACACCCGGAAGGATCACGAGCCCCGCAGAGCTCAGCACATAACCGTTGGGCGTATGTGTGTTCAATACGCCGTCTCGATCCACAAATACGCCTTGAATCATCATCACGCTCAGCCGAGCCATTCGCCTTCGAAAACGTCCGACGCCGGCCCGGTCATATACACGTGGTTGTCCGCCTCGCTCCACTCGATGTCCAAATCGCCGCCGGGCAGATGGACCAGCACACGCCGTCCCGTTTTGCCGTTCAGCACGCCCGCCACCACGGACGCGCACGCGCCGGTCCCACAGGCGAGCGTCTCCGCCGCGCCACGCTCCCAGACCCGGAACTTCGTTTCGCTTTCGGAAATCACTTCGATGAACTCGGTATTGGTCCGCTTCGGAAACGCCGGATGACTTTCTACAAACGGTCCGACCTGCTCCAGCGGATAATCCTTCACGTTGTCCACAAAGATCACGGCGTGCGGATTGCCCATGGAGACGGTCGTCACATGCAGCGTACGTCCGGCGGCCTCGATCGGCTGACTGATCACGGGGGCGTCGCCCTCGCCCAAAGTCGTCGGCACCAGCGACGGGATCAAGACGGGTTCGCCCATATCCACGCGCACGGTGGCTGCCTTGCCATCCGCCCCTGCCTGTACGGCGACATGGAGCAGTCCCGCGCCAGTTTCCACAGGCAGCTCCGCCTGATCCTTACCATGGCCACGGTCGTACAAAAACTTCGCGAAGCAGCGAATCCCGTTGCCGCACATCTCCGCTTCCGAGCCGTCGGGGTTGAGCATCCGCATCTGGTACGCCACGGTTTCGCCGGGCAGTACGAGAATCACGCCGTCGCCACCGATCCCAAACTTTCGGTCGCAAAGCGCCACCGCCTGCGTACGCGCCTGCTGGGCGAGCGCGCGTCCGTCATCACCGAGGCAATCGACCATGATAAAGTCGTTGCCGATGCCATGCATCTTCGTAACCTGCATCGAAATAAACTGCTTTCTTTCCGCCCTATGCAGACCCACCCCGGCGCTTCGCGCCACCCCTCCCATGAAGCTGGGAAGGGTAATTAGGATTGGTTGTCGCAGGCGGATTTCGTTCGAGAATCTCTTTCCAACCCTTCCCAGCTTCATGGGAGGGGTGGCGCGAAGCGCCGGGGTGGGTTTACGCAATCGGCTCCAGCTTCGGCGGCAGCGGCGCTTGGTCGGCCGGCGCGGGCGTTGGGGCCGGGCCGTTGATCGCAGGCGCAGGCAGCGCGTGTGTCGGGGCGTGCGCGGCATTGTCCCGCATCAGATCCGCGAAAAGGTTCTGGATCGGACGCATCGGCACAATGCTCGTCACGGAGTGCTTATAGACGAGCTGCGGCGGTTTGCCGGGCGTGTCGAGCAGGATCGTGAAGCTGTCGAAGCCGCGCACGTTGCCACGCAGCTGGACGCTGTTGACGAGATAAATGGTAACCGGGACGTTTTCCTTACGCGCATGGTTCAGAAAGGTATCCTGAAGGTTCAACTGTGGCTTGTTCATGAGTGCACTTGGCCCCTTTTTACAAAACGGTGTTCTGGAAGATTGCTTCTATCTGGCCGGCGACTTCGCCCGCGCTCAGGCCATCGACTTCAATCCACTGCACGCGCGCATCGCCGCGGAACCAGATGAGCTGGCGACGGGCAAAATGGCGCGTGTCTTGTTTCATTTCCAACACCGCGTTCTCGAGATTGGTTTCCCCGGCAAGGTATCGGACCATATGGCGATACCCGAGCG
>JAOQAA010000599.1 GCA_025963815.1 Capsulimonas sp. | reverse complement strand
TCGGCGCCGAAGTGCTCCACATACCATTGGACGGAGGCGGCGATATCATGCGAGGGGATGGCGACATGGTCAAGCTGATGCTCGGGTGCAGTCATAAGAGGTTACTTCCTGAGTCGATGTGGAATGCTTTCTTTATACCCAACGGATCGATTGTGGCTCCAAACGAAAAATCGCCGAAGTTTTATTTTCGCAGGGGTTGACCTAGAGCGCTCTAGGTTCGCCATACTCTTTATGGATGATCCGCCTCCCAGGGAGGCGGGGAGGACATTCCGAATGAATGAAACCGCAGTACTCGACACGTCCGTCCGATCTGCCGTTGTTTCTCATGACGACCTGACCGTTCAGCAGGTTGTGGAGATGACGGGACTGAGCGAGCATACGCTGCGCTACTACGAACGCCTCGGACTGATCCAGCCGGTCCGGCGACATCATAGCAGCGGCCATCGCCGCTATTCGTCCGAAGACCTCGCGCGGCTCGAGACGCTCTCGTGCCTGCGCGCCACCGGGATGCCGCTTGCGGAGATGCGACAGTATTTCGAAGCGCTTGCCGACGGCGCCCATGCGGCGGCGCGCCAGAGAGCCCTGCTCGCGGATCACAAGGCCGTCTTGCAGGAGCGCCTTCGCCAGATGCAGCGCAACCTTGAGTACCTGGACCTCAAGATTTCTTATTGGGACGCCGTCGAAGCCCGCGACGATGAGGCGGCGGCCGCCATCACCGCTTCCTATCGGGACTGGCTCAAATCCGATACGCCTTCCGAACCTTTTCCAGAGAATATTGACCTGAGCAAATTAAGAAACAAGGAAACTTTATGAGCAACACTCTCGCCTACGCAACGCAAAGCGCGACTACCCCGATTACCCCTTTCGATTTCGATCGCCGCGAACCCGGCCCAAGCGATGTCAAGATCGAAATTCTCTTCTGCGGCGTCTGCCACTCCGACATCCACCAGGCCCGCAACGAGTGGGGCAACTCCAGCTTCCCGATGGTCCCCGGTCACGAGATCGTCGGGCGCGTCACCCAGGTCGGCGCGGAAGTCACACAGTTCGCCGTCGGCGATCTAGCCGGCGTCGGCTGCATGGTCGACAGCTGCCGCGAATGCGAGAACTGCAAGGCCGGCGAGGAGCAGTATTGCGAAGGCGGCAAGCTGGTCCTGACTTACAATAGCAAGTTTCCGGACGGAACGATTTCCCAGGGCGGCTACTCCGACAACATCGTCGTGGACGAAGCCTTCACCCTAAAAGTCTCTCCGAAATTAGATCTCGCCGCCGTCGCGCCGCTGCTCTGCGCGGGCATCACTACCTACTCGCCCCTCAAGCACTGGGACGTGAAGCCGGGCCAGAAGGTCGGCGTCGTCGGCCTGGGCGGCCTCGGACACATGGCGCTGAAATTCGCGCACGCCTTCGGCGCGCACGTCACGCAGTTCACCACGTCGCCCGGCAAGGAAGAGGATGCTAAGCGCCTCGGCGCCGATGAAGTCGTGGTCACCCGCGATCCCGAAGCGCTCAAAGCGCTGGCGAACTCCTTCGACTTCATCCTCGACACCGTCTCGGCTACCCATGACCTGTCGATGTATCTGAACCTGCTCAAGCTGGACGGCAGCATGGTCCTGGTCGGCGTCCCGACCGAAGCCGCCGCCGTCCACGCCTTCGCCCTCGTCGGCCGCCGCCGCTCCCTCGCCGGCTCCGCCATCGGCGGAATTGCGGAGACCCAGGAGATGCTCGACTTCTGCGCCGAGCACAACATCGTCAGCGACATCGAGATGATCAATATCCAGGACATCAACGCCGCCTACGACCGAGTTCTGAAGAGCGACGTCAAATATCGCTTCGTGATCGACATGGCGTCGCTGAAGGCGTAGTAACACCCTTAAAGCTAAGGATTCGGAAAGAGAACCCCGGCGCTTGCGGCATATGCTGCAAGCGCTTTTTTACGTCATGACGTCCCATAATCAGCCGTGTGCGCCTTCAAAACTCTCGGTTCACGCCTTCCCTCCAAGATAGCGATAATTGCAACAAATATTACGCTCACAGTCAGAATCCCCCATGCGCCCAGTGTCGCGGTGTCTGGCCGCACGATGGACTGTCCGCGCAGCGCCTGCCAGACAAGCAGACAAATCCCAGCCAGGTACCCGCCTCCAACGATTCCGACCAATCGCAGTCGGACCGTCTCGCTCCAGCGCGACATGCCGAGCAGCAGAGCCGCCAGCGGCAGCAGTTGCAGGGCGTGCAGACCAACGAAGTGCGCCACGCGCAAATCGCCCGCCAGTGTGCTCCAGCCCAGAAGAGGCAGCCCCGCGCCGCCGTCCAGCGCGCCGACCGTATGCGCCCCCACGACCGGCATCGCGTGCAGCGCGGCCGCCGCCGCAAGCTGCGCGGAGGTCGGCGCCGTCATCAGAAACCCGACCGCCATTCCCACCGCTGTCAGTGCGACGCCCAATCGTATGCCGAGCTCCAGTGGCCGATCCGCAATCCGCGTTCGCAGCAGCTGCACGCTGACCACAATCTGCGCGATCCACAATACAGTAATCGAAATTCCCATCACGCCATAAAGAATTCCATCCAGCAAAGTCGCTTGATTGAAATGGCTGGTCGTTCCCCGAAGCGCCTGAATTGGGATGATAATCATCTCCAGTCCGACCGTCACTGCGATAACCCACGACAGGACGCGAACGATCCGCGCTCCCTTTGGCAAAAAGCTCATCATCCACGCCAGCGTCGCGCTATAAATAGCCACGGAGATCGCAAACTTCAGCGGCTTCAGCCACGCCGGCGCTCCCGTGATTATCCGATGATCGACCAGCATTCCCACCGACGCCGCGCCGATCAACGCGACATTGAACCAGAACAGCAGCATCAGCGGCGTATTGGCGCGAAGCGCTTCCAGCATCACGCTCCCACTGCGACGGACCTTGCCCGCGCGCCAAAATCGCAGCGCCGCCCGGAGCGTCAAGAAAGTCAGGAACCCGATTGGCCCGAACATCAGCGTGAGATATAAGATCGGACTGACGATCCACGGCGAGATCTTCTCACGCTGCGCTTCCAAAAAGATCCAGCGTCCCACAAACAGATCGAAGGCCAGAAAGTGAACCCACCCGATAAACGCGCCGCTCGGCGCTCCCAGCAACGCCGCCACGCCCGGTAGATTCGGGTGTGTGACTACAGGAGCAACCTGCCCGATCCTCGGCAGGATCAACACGAAATACGCCAGCGCCGCCGGCGCGGCGATCCATGGCAACTCGATAATTTTCACCGTCACACGCCAGCGCGGCGCGAAGATCATTAGCGCCCAAAACGGCATAATCAGCAAACTCGCCAGCGAAAACCAATGCTCCATGGTTCTTTCCTCTCTTCAAAAACAAATCACTCAATCGGCGCATCGCTCAGCAAACGAAGACGCGCCTCAATCGTCTCCAGCCGCAGCCGCGCCTGCTCCAGATCCCCATGCTCAATCCCCAGGAGAGCCGCATCCGCCAGCCGGACCGCCGAAGGGATCGCCCGCTCCAGCAGCGCGATCCCCTCCCCCGTCAGCTTCAAAAAATGCGTCCGACGGTTCACCCCCGGCATCCGCACGACCAGCCCCCGATCCACCAGTCGCGCCGTCAGCACCGTGACCGTCGCCCGCTCGATCAGCAGCGCCTCCGCCAGATCCGAAGGCGCAATGCCCACATCAGTCACCTCATAAATCGCAATCAGCAGCCGAAACTGCGCCTGGGTCAGGTCCAAATCGCGAAACGTCCGGTCAAATACCATCGCCATGCGCGTTCCGATACGCATGAGGGCGGTACAGACTTCCGAGGTTAAGAGATCGTCGTAATTCATAGTTAGCATTATAATAGTTAGCTTACAAATTGTCAAGAGATGGGTGAAATAATTTAGCCCTTATGGCGTATGCCATAGGGGCTGAATGGATCAGCTCGTATCAGTTGAAAAGACCGGATCTACCCGATTTATCCAATAGTCGGGTTCTCACTTTGCATGAGCAACTGCAATTACCCACAAATATTGGATGCCTTCACGGTAGTACAAGACATAAGGAAAACTCGTAAGCACTAAACGACGAAAAGGAGTTTCTTTATATGCGGCGCCCAAATATGGAAAAGCAGCTAGCTTCTCCGTTGCTCCAAAGATCTCATCGAATAATGATGTTCCTAGCCCAGACTGTAGTTCATCATAGTAGAGTGTGGAAGCTTCTAACTCTACTCTTGCTTCGGAGTGAAAGCGAACTGACTTCATTTCAGCTTGACTTTCAGTTTCGCAAAGACTTGCTCTGCCGGTATTCCTACTTCTTCGCCACTCTCAATTTGCGCCCAGCGTTCCGCCAGCACCGTTTCTAATTTTTCTTCGTCCGTCTCATCAATCGGAGTGAGTGTTTCTAGCAAATAATAAGCAATGGCGGCTCGATCCACCGTGGGCAGATCATTCAATTGGATTTTGAGTTGTTCAGCAATAGGCGACATGAGGAAAACTCCATTCGGGTACTGCGCTCTTATTTCCATTATTTTACCAGACTTCAACCAGCAAAACAAGAAAAGCCCAGGGGCCGCAGCTTGCGCTGCGGCCCCTGGGCTTAGGAGCTAACGAGACCTAATCTTACCGGTCGCGGTTGCTTCCGCCGTCCTTGAGGTTGGCTTGGGCGGCCGCGAGGCGGGCGATCGGGACGCGGTAGGGGCTGCACGAGACATAGTTCAGGCCGATCTCGTGGCAGAAGGCGATCGAGGAGGGCTCGCCGCCGTGCTCGCCGCAGATACCGAGCTTGATGTTCGGGCGGACCTTCTTCGCGAGCTCGACGCTGATCTTCATCAGCTGGCCGACGCCCGTCTGGTCGATCGACTCGAAGGGATCGCCCGGAAGGATCTTCTGCTCGATGTACGGCTTCAGGAACTTGTCCGAGTCGTCACGGCTGAAGCCGAACGTCATCTGGGTCAGGTCGTTGGTTCCGAAGGAGAAGAACTCAGCCTCCTCGGCGATCTGGTCCGACGTCAGCGCGGCGCGCGGGATCTCGATCATCGTGCCGAACATGTAGTCGATGGTCTCGCCGCTCTCTTGCACGACCAGCTTGGCGACGCGCTCCAGGTTGGAGCGAACCGACTTCAACTCGTTGACGTGGCCGACCAGCGGGATCATGATCTCAGGATGCGGATCAGCGCCGTTCTTCTTGGCGGCGATGGCGCCTTCCAGAATGGCGCGGGTCTGCATCTCGACAATGCCCGGGAAGACGATGGACAGGCGGCAGCCGCGAAGTCCCATCATCGGGTTGATCTCGTGCATGCTCTCGACCTGGGCCATCAATTTCTCTTTGGCTTCCAGTTCGGCGGCGTCAGAGCCCGTCGCTTTCAATGTGGCGACTTCCTCGATCAGCGTTTGCAGGCTCGGGAGGAACTCATGCAGCGGCGGGTC
>JAOQAA010000589.1 GCA_025963815.1 Capsulimonas sp. | reverse complement strand
GCGATCGGATCATTCCTGCAGATCTCCGCGGACTCCGACGAAGCGGCGGCCAGCGCACAGCAGGTCGCCGGATCGGAAAGCGGTGGAAGCGTCACGAAAATCGCCTCGCAGGCAACGGACGTCATGGGCGGATTTGTCGAAGGTATGCTCAGCACCGCCCGTCAGATTTCGCGAACCGCCAAGCAGATCCAGTCGCTGACGGAGGTCTCCACACACCTGCGCAAGCTGCTGGACGATATTGAAGTGATTGCCGATCAAACCGTGCTTCTGGCCTTCAACGCCTCCATTGAGGCGGCGCGCGCCGGGCAGGCCGGGCTTGGCTTCGCCGTCATCGCCGGCGAAGTCAGAAAGCTTTCCGAACGCAGCCGTAAGGCGACCGACCGGATGCGCTCCCTGACCCAGCAAGTCAGCGAAGACAGCGAGGCGATCTTCGATTCTTTGGGCGTCGCCGCCGAGCACAGCCTGGAAAAAAGCTGCTCCGCGCAAATCGCCATCAATGACCTGCTCGACATGATTCAATCCGCGGACGAAGTCACGCAGGCCGCTGTCACGGACCTTGGCGATCGCAGCCTTAAGGTCAGCCAGGACATCGGCAAAATCGTGATAGCCTTCCAATTCCACGATCTATTGCGCCAGCGATTGGAACACGTCGCGGATCCGCTCTGCCGCATGCGCGATACGCTTCGCGGCGTCAGCGCGAACGAGCAATCCGAATACGGCACACTGGCCTATGCCGTGGGACAAAATGCGTTCTCAGCGCACGCCGTGGGGGCCGCGCCGACATTGGAAGTCGTCAGTTACCAGGGAGACGACGACGATATCACTCTTTTCTAACATCGACGAAAACTTTACTAAAACGGGCTAATGAACCCTGACACAAGTACCGAAATACGAATGTAAGCACCCTCGGGGCGCCTCAACCAAAGGACTGACAACGTGGCTAAAACAGCGCTTATTGTAGACGACTCGACTTCGATGCGGCAGATGGTGGGCTTCACGCTCAAAGGAGCCGGATTTACCGTGCTCGAAGGCGGTAACGGCCAGGAGGCCTTGGCGAAACTCGCCGGAGCGCCAGGCGGCAAAGTCGATCTGATCATCACGGACCTTAATATGCCAGTGATGGACGGCCTGACATTCATCAAGGAAGCGCGCACGAAAGCGGCCCTGCGCTTCACGCCGATTCTGATGCTGACCACCGAAAGCACGGATAGCCGTAAGGCCGAAGGCAAGGCGGCGGGAGCCACGGGCTGGATCGTGAAGCCGTTCCATCCCGAACAGCTTCTCAAGGTAATTGAAAAGGTGCTCCCAGCGTGAACCTAGATATGACGATGTTCCACCAGGCGTTCTTTGAGGAGGCCAGCGACCTGCTGGCCGACCTGGAAGGCCTGCTGCTGCGCCTGGAGGAAGCCCCAGGCGATCTGGAGCTGCTCAACACAATTTTCCGGTGCGCGCACTCCATCAAAGGTGGCAGCGCCACTTTTGGATTTACGGACATTGCGCACTTCACTCATGGCCTCGAAACGCTGCTGGACAAGGTGCGCAACGGCGAGATCAAAATCGATCGTTCCCTCTCCCAGGTGCTCTTCGAATCCGCCGACCAAATGAAAGCCCTTCTGGCGGTGGCGCGCGGCGAATCCGCGGCGGCGCCGGACTCGGCGGCGCTATCGGCGCGGATCGAAGCCGCGATTTTAGGAAGGCCGATGATGGGCGCCGAGCAAACCGCACTCCCACAGCCGAAAGCAGCTGAGGAAGAGGGCTGGGGCGTCTGGTCAGTCGTACGCAGCTATCGTCTGCATTTCGCCCCGGGAGCAGACATCATGCGCCAGGGCGGAGACCCCATCTTGCTCCTGGGCCAGCTGGCCAAGGCGGGCGAGATCCTGAGTGTCGTATGCGACGATTCTCAGCTGCCCGCCTTGAACGAGATGGACCCGGAGACCTGTTATCTGAGCTGGGACATTGAGCTGCGCTCGGACTGGACCTCGGAAGCGATTCTGGAGATCTTTGAGTTTGTCGCCGATGACAGTGATATCCATCTTGAAGTGCTCGGCGAAAGCGCAAAGCCCGCCGAACCGGCAAAACTTGAGGAAGCCGCGCCTCCTGTACTTGCGGCGCCGACCATAAAAACACCTGTTACCGAAACAGTGGTCGCTTCTCCTATTGCGGCGTCCGTAAGCGCCGCCCCTGCAATCCCCGCGCCTTTCAGCGAATCCGCTCCGAAAGCGCCGCCAGCCGAAGCTCAGACCCTGCGCGTCGCCACGGACAAGGTCGACAAGCTGATCAACCTCGTCGGGGAATTGGTGATCAACCAATCCATGCTCAATGAAGTCGTGCAGGACTTCTCCATGGCGAAGCTGCCCCGCCTGATCGAAGCCGTCGCCGAGATGGAGCGCGCGTCCCGTGAGCTTCAGGAACGCGTGATGGCTGTCCGGATGCTGCCGATCAAGCACGCCTTCGGCCGCTTCCCGCGCCTGGTGCGCGATCTAGCCGCCACGGTCGGGAAGAAAATCGAACTGAAGACCTCCGGCGAAGATACGGAGCTGGACAAGGGCATGATCGAGTCTATCGCGGACCCGCTCACACACTTAGTCCGAAACTCCATCGATCACGGCTTAGAAACGCCCGAAGAACGACGCGCGGCCGGCAAGCCCGAAACCGGGACTGTTTCGCTCCATGCGCTGCACGAAGGCGGAAGCATCGCCGTGGAAGTGTCGGATGACGGACGCGGCCTCAGCCGCGAGCGTATCTTAAAGAAGGCGATCGAGCGCGGATGGGTGACGGAGAACGACACTCCCGCCGACGAAACCCTGTACAACTTCATCTTCATGCCCGGGTTCTCCACGGCGCCGGCGGTCACGGACCTTTCTGGACGCGGCGTCGGCATGGACATCGTGAAGCAGGCCGTGCAGGCGCTTGGCGGCTCGATCACCCTCAGCTCCACGCCCGGCGTCGGCACCAAGTTCCGTATCCGTCTGCCTTTGACGATGGCGATCCTTGAGGGGCTTTCGCTGACGGTGGGTGATGAGACTTACATCCTGCCGCTTACCAGTATCGTCGAGAGCATTCAGCCCGCCGCCGGCGATGTTCGCAAGATCGCGGGACGCGCGGAGATCGCGATGGTGCGCGGAGAGGTGCTGCCGGTCGTCCGTCTGTACCAAATCTTCGGCTCCGTTCCCAAGGTCACCGATCCCACTCAGGGCCTGCTGGTCATCGTCGAGAACGATAATCACAAGGTCGCCGTGCTTGTCGATGAACTGATCGGACAAAGCCAGGTCGTGATCAAAAGTCTGGAAACCAATTATCGAAAGGTGCGCGGCATTGCCGGCGCCACCATTATGGGCGATGGCCGTGTCGCTCTCATTCTCGACGTTCCGGGATTAGTGCGGGAAACGCTTTCGGGCGACGCCGCGCTGGCCACGGCCGCCTAACCCAATCTCGACAAAGGATACTACCCATGGCGCTTGAACAAACGCAGTTTTCTCAGAATGACGCCGGATCTTCCGCCGACGCCAATCAGTACCTCACCTTCTCTCTCGGCGACGAAGAGTATGGCGTGGACATCCTGAAGGTCCAGGAAATCAAAGGATATGTCCCCACCACACGCATTCCAAACGCCCCTCCCGAGGTGGTCGGCGTGCTGAACCTGCGCGGCACCATTGTCCCGATTGTCGACCTTCGCCGCAAGTTCGGCCTGGAGGAGATCGAGTACAACCAGTTCACCGCCATCGTGGTGGTGGTGGTGCAGAATCGGGTGATGGGAGTGATTGTGGACAGCGTCTCGGAAGTGGTCAATATTCCTCTCAGCGACATCCAGCCGGCTCCGGATTTTGGAAACTCAATGAGCTCCAGCACACTGCGCGGCATGGCCCGCATGGGAGAAAATCTGATCATTTTACTCGATATCGATATTGTTCTGCTTGGGGAGCCTGCTCCTCTCGCGCTTGCGGCCTAAGGGCCATATTTTCAAACACAGGTCTCATCAACAGGAGTTACGAACCATGGCAGCCGCCGCAAAAACAACAACGACCGCCCCCCGCGCGACAGCGCGCAAGACCGAACTGAACGTCGTCGAGGGCGATAACAAGCCGACACGCGCCCCCCGTCCCAAGCTCTCCGTCGTGGCGAGCGCTCCGAAGGCGCCGAACATGCTGGCGTGGGCGAAGTCCGCGCTGGACAACTCTCGCTCGAACACGTTCCTGTGCGACCGGGATTTCAACATCCTGTACGCCAACCAGAAGAGCTTCGACATCCTGGAGTTCATGGAGCCGAACCTACACGCTTACAGCGAATCCTGGAAGTCGTTCCGCGCTGCGGACATTGTCGGCGACAACCTGAGCTTCCTCTTCACGGACGAACCGTTCGAATTCCGGCGCGCCGCCGATCCGCGCAATCATCCCTACCAGTCCCACATCAAGACCGGTCCCTGCGTTTGCGACGTTCAGATCAACGGCATCCGCGCGGAAAACGGCGACCTGATCGGCTACGCCGTCGACTGGGAGCGCATCACGGACAAGCTGGCGCAGGAAGCCCGCACACAGCAGCTGATGACGACCCTGGATCATTCGACCTCGAACACCTTCCTCTGCGATATGGACTGGAACGTGCTCTACGCCAATGACAAAGCAATGGACATCATGCGCTTTATGGAGCCGAACCTGCACCGGCACAGCGACACGTGGAAGTCGTTCCGCGCGGACGACGCCGTCGGCAAGTCGCTGCAATGGCTCTTTACCGATGAACCCGAGGAGTTCCGCAAGGCGTCGGATTCTCGCAATCATCCCTATCAGGCTCGAATCAAGACCGGACCATGTGTCTGCGACGTAACCATCACCAGCACTAAGAACAACAAGGGCGCCGTGACCGGCTACGCCGTTTACTGGGAGCGGATCACGGACAAGGTCGCTCAGGAAGCGCGCGTTCAGCAGCTGATGACGACGCTGGACAAATCCACGGCGAACACCTTCCTTTGCGACATGCACTGGAACGTGCTCTACGCCAACGAGAAGGCTGTCGACATCATGCGGTTCATGGAGCCTAACCTGCACCGCCACAGCGACGCCTGGCGCTCATTCCGAGCCGATGAGACGACCGGCAAGTCGCTGCAGTGGCTCTTCACCGACGAGCCCGAAGAGTTCCGTAAGGCGTCCGACACGCGCAATCATCCGTATCAGTCGCGCATCAAGACTGGACCGTGTGTCTGCGATGTAACTGTCACCAGCACCAAGGACGACAAGGGCGCCGTGACCGGCTTCGTCGTTTACTGGGAGCGGATCACCGAAAAGGTCGCCATGGAAGCGCGCCAGCAGGAGCAGATTGCGGAGAAAGAGTACCTGTCGGCGAAGATCGAGGAAATGATGGGTGCGGCCCTCGCCATCACTCAGGGCGACCTGACCCAGCAGATCCCGGTGGAAAAAGATGACGCCATCGGCAAGCTGGCCACGGCGTTCAACGATATGACCGCGAACCTTTCGCAGCTGATCGCTCAGGTCCGCGTCGCCTCCGACAGCATCGTGGCGTCTTCCAACGAAGTCTCCGCCGGAAACGACGACCTGTCGCGCCGCACCGAAGAAACGGCGTCCAGCCTGGAAGAAACGGCGTCCAGCATGGAGGAGATGACCTCCACCGTCAAGCAGAACGCGGACAACGCCCGGCAGGCTAACCAGTTGGCGGCTCAGGCCCGTGAAGTCGCCGAGCGCGGCGGCAGCGTGGTCGGCAAGGCTGTCAACTCGATGGAAGAGATCAACAAGGCGTCCAAGCGCATCGCGGACATCATCTCGGTGATCGACGAGATCGCGTTCCAGACCAACCTGCTGGCCCTGAACGCCGCCGTGGAAGCGGCGCGCGTCGGCGAGCAAGGACGCGGCTTCGCCGTTGTCGCCGCCGAAGTCCGGACACTCGCCGGCCGCAGCGCCACCGCCGCCAAGGAGATCAAGACGCTCGTTCAAGACAGCGTGTCGAAAGTCCAGGAAGGCAGCACCCTGGTCAACCAGAGCGGCCAGCAGCTGGAAGAGATCGTGACCTCGGTCAAGAAGGTCGCCGACATCATCGCGGAAATCTCGGCCGCTTCCCAGGAGCAGGCTGCGGGCATCGAGCAGGTAAACACCGCGATCATGCAGATGGACCAGATCACGCAGCAAAACGCCGCGCTGGTCGAGGAAGCCGCCGCCACGAGCCAGGGCACGACCAACCAGGCCAAGGATCTCGTCCGCGTCGTCGGACAGTTCCAGGTGGACCCGAGCTACATTGACGCCATGATGCGGGAATCCGAGAACGTCCGTCCCGTGCAAAAGCCAGCTCCGGCCCGACCGGCCGCAAGCAGCCGGTTCGCTCCCGCTCCGCAGCGCTCCGCCTTCAGCGCGCCGCGCGCCGCCGCGCCGGCCCGGCGCCCAACCTCGTTCATCAAGGACGACGACGGCTTCGAAGAGTTCTAGGTCCGCCCAATCTCCCTCGGGAGACCCACATCAGCGCCATTTCAATTGTCGATTGGAATGGCGCTGAATATTCCGATGGATCGGATCGAAGATTATGGAAGAGCCCGAACTTACCGATAAAGAATTCGCCAAATTTAGTGACTTGATCTACCAGCTCACGGGGATCGTCATCAACGAAGGCAAACGCCAGCTGGTGCTGTCACGCCTGACCAAACGGCTTCGGCTGCACAAGATCACTTCGTTCTCTGAGTATTACGATCTTGTGACGAACTCGCGGGACAGTGAAGAGCAGAGCGCCTTCATCAACTCCATCACGACGAACAAGACGGATTTCTTCCGTGAGCCGCATCACTTTGATTTTATCGCCAAGGAGCTGGTTCCTTCGCTGGTCCAGAGCGCGCGGCGCGGCGAACGCGCCCCCAAGCTGCGCGTCTGGCACGCAGGCTGTTCGACAGGCGAAGAGCCTTACACGCTCGGCGTCACGCTCTCCGAGGCGCTCGCGGCGCATCCCGATTGGAACTGGCGGCAATTGGCCTCGGATATCGACACAAACGTTTTGGCCCACGCCGAGCGAGGCGTTTATGAAGAAAGCAGAACGGACACGATCGCGCCCAGTCTACTGCGAAAATACTTTCTGCGTGGCGTGGGCGAGCGCGAAGGGCATTACAAGGTCCGGCGTGAGCTTCAGGAGCATCTGACCTTCCGGCAGGTCAATCTGCTGGACCCGGCCTGGCCCATGAAAGCGGATACGAAGTTCGATATTATCTTTTGCCGTAACGTCGTGATTTACTTTGACAAGCCGACGCAAAAACGGCTGTTCGAGCGCTTCGCTGCTCGCCTTGCGCCAGGTGGGCTGCTGTTTATCGGTCACTCGGAGTCGCTGCTGGGCATCTCCGACGCCTTCGATGCATGCGGACAAACGATCTATCGGCTCTCGGGCAGCGCGAGCACGCTGGAGAAAGCGGCGTGAACAAGCGTTACGAGCAGGAGTTTGGGGAGCGGCGCCGCCGCGCCATTCATATCGGCGGCGTCTGCGCGAGCGGCGCGCCTACGGTCGTACGGACGATTCTCGGATCGTGCATCGCCGTCGGGCTGTACGACCCCGCCGCGAATGTCGGGGGACTCAACCACTTTATGCTGCCCGAAAGCAGCAGCGGCGAGGCTGTCAGCGCACGCTATGGCGTGCACGCGATGGAGTTGCTAATCAATGACTGCATGCGGCACGGCGCGGACCGGCGTCGCCTTCAGGCGAAGGTGTTCGGAGGCGCGCACGTCCTGCGCATCGCGGAATCGTCTGGAGGCGTTCCGCAGAGTAATATTCGATTTGCGCTAAGCTTTTTGGAGACAGAAGAGATTCCCATCGTCTCACGGGATCTGGGCGGCTATGCGGCGAGAGAAGTTTACTTCTTCACGGACACGGGCCGTGCGCTCCTGCGGCGTCTGGAATCGACAGGGTCCGATCAGCAGGCACTGGCCGCCGAAGTGGCGCGCGAAAAGAAGATCGCCGATCGTCCGGCGCCGCAGCCTTCGCCCAGTGATGACAGCAATATCACGCTGTTTTAGATTGCCTGAAAAGCAGGCCCCGAAGAGGTCATTATGTCTGGAAAGAAAATCCGAGCGCTCATTGTGGACGACAGCGCCGCAATGCGTCAGCTGCTTAGCCATATCCTTTCGTCCGACCCCGAGATTGAAATCGTCGGGACTGCGTCGGACCCATTCATCGCCCGAGAGAAAATCGTCTCTCTCTCCCCCGACGTCATTACTCTTGATGTCGAGATGCCGCGCATGGATGGTCTGACGTTTCTCGAAAAACTAATGCGCGGCCGCCCCACCCCCGTCGTCATGGTCTCATCGCTGACGCAAGCCGGCTGCGATGTGACGCTCCGAGCGCTGGAGCTTGGCGCCATCGATTACTTCGCCAAGCCGACATTCGATACCCTCAATGGCGTGTCGGACGGCGCAGACCTAATTATTGAGAAGGTAAAAGCCGCCGCGCGAGCGCGCGTCCTTCCAAAAACGGCGCCCGCAAGGCCCCTTGCCGCCGCGCCGTCCGCCCTTTCGGGAGCGGCCGCCTATCAGCTAACGAACAGGATCATCGCGATCGGCGCCTCTACCGGCGGCACGGAAGCGATCCGGGAGGTGCTCTCTCAGCTTCCGGCGAACTCGCCCGGGATCGTGATGGTGCTGCATATGCCGCCCGGCTTCACGGCGTCCTACGCCAAGCGTCTGGATAGTCTTTGCAATATCCGTGTCAAAGAAGCGGAAAACGGAGATCGTGTTCTGCCCGGCCACGCCTTGCTGGCGCCTGGCAGCTTCCACATGTCCCTGTTGAAATCGGGGGCCGAATACTCCGTCCGGGTCGCCGAAGGCCCGCCGGTCAACCGCCACCGCCCCTCGGTCGATGTGCTCTTCGACAGCTGCGCCGCGCTCGCGGGCCGCAATGTGAACGCCGCAATCCTCACCGGCATGGGTGACGACGGCGCGCGCGGCCTGCGCCGCATGCGCGACGCCGGCGCCTACACCGTCGCACAAGACGAAGCGACATGCGTCGTCTTCGGCATGCCCAAGGAAGCCATCGCCCAGGGCGGCGTGCAGGATGTCCTCCCGCTGCAATGCATCGCCGAGCGATTGCTCACGCACAAATAGCCGCGCGGGGTTTAACGCCACGAACTAAGATTCGGCCCCCTGCCCCCAATCCTGGGGGAGGAGTTTCGCGTAATCGTTTGTTGCTTCTTTTCCGGTAAACCGGATTAGGAGAAAGAACACACCCGCGACAATCTCCTCCCCCAGGATTGGGGGCAGGGGGCCGAATCTTAAAACTTCTTTGTCTTCCCCACGATCATCGGCTCTATGTCTTTTTTGTCCCGGTTCATCGCCAACTGGCTAAGCGTGACGAATTTATATCCACGCGCGCGCGCCTCGCTGATGAGCTGCGGCAAAATATCAAGCGTCTCCTGAATTCCATCATGAAGAAGAAGAATCGCGCCGTTTTCGAGACGGTCGAGAGAGCGCTGGAGAATCACGTCGCCGGGAATGCGCGCCCAGTCGCCGGGGTCATCGGTCCAGAGCGCCGTGATGTAGCCGCGCCGGGAAGCGGCGCTCAGCACGGTCTTGTTGTAATTGCCGCCGGGCGGGCGGAAGAAGCGGACCGATGAGCCGGTCACCCGCTTGATCGCGCGGTCGCATTGATCAATCTCATACTCCACCATCTCCGGCGTCAGCTCGTTCAAATTGACGTGGTCGTACGTGTGATCGCCGACTTCATGGCCTTCAATCACTTCCAGCTGAACTAATGTCGGAAACTTCTCTACTTGCTTTCCCACAACGAAGAACGTCGCGGGCGTATGCGTCTGTTTCAATATTTGGAGAAGCTTGAGCGTGTACCCCTCGTGCGGACCGTCGTCGAATGTCAGCGCGATCTCTTTGCGGTCCATATTGCCGCGGATGATCTTGTTTAACCGATAGCCACGGGACTTCTCATAGGTGTCCTTCGCCAGCAGCTCGACCTGCGACTGCGGGATTTCCGCCGAGTTCAAAAAGGCGCCTGGAGCCGTCTTGCGAATACGGTCGACAGCGGTAGGGTTGTCATCGGCGTGGCCGGGCCGGGTCATCGGCTGCATCTTCTCACGGAATGCCAGCGGGCGTTTGCCTGCGGCGTGCACGGGCGATATAAGGACGGCAGCTGTCAGCATTGGGACGATGGGCCGCCAAAAATATTTGTAACTCATTTGATCTGATAAAGGAAAGTGGAGGTACGCAGGCATCCTTCACGCCTCGCGTCTGATATGCAACATTTCGATATTAATACGGCGATATTATAGAATAAAAAGGTCCTGTTCGCAATGCCCGTCTGCTCCGAAATCGTTTTCACAGAGCCTTTTCCACCCGTTCCGGTGTCATAATAAAGGGTAAGCGCCGAGTTCTGAGCGATTCGCACGCTGAAGATGTGGATTATCGATGCTGTCGCGTCCAAGGTCGGGACGCTGGGAAGGTAAGTTTTTTTGGCATTATTAGACGATCTCCCCGACGCCGTGCGCGCGACGCTTGGCGGAGTGCGGGATGGAGAAGAGCTGGTTGACGGCACGCTGGTGTCCATGGCCGGAGATATCGGACTCGACGGGAGCTTCGGAGAGCGCTGGCTGATCGCGGACCGCCGCGCGGTTACCGTGGCGACCGTGGCGAAGGGCGGCGTGAGCCGCGATCTGGAGCTGCCGCTGGAGCAGATCCGCGCGGTGCGGGTGGACACGCTCGTGGGCAGCGGCGCGCTGCTGATCGATACGAAATCGGGCGGCGTCGTGGAGGCCCTGCGCTTCTCGGCCGCCCTGGCGCCCAAGTTCGGCGCAGCGGCGCGGGCGCTTGAGGCGATCGCCAAGGAAGAGGCGATCCCGGAAACATCCGCCGCTGATGTCGAGCGCAAGGTCTGCCCCAAGTGCGGCGACCCGCTGCCCGACGACACCAATGTCTGCATTAAGTGCGTGGACAAGCGCGCCGTGCTGCTGCGTCTCCTCGGCTATGCCATGCCATTCCGGACGCAGTGTATTCTGATCGCCGTGCTGATGCTCGCCGGGACGGCGGTCAGCGTCATTCCCCCGATCTTCCAGCAGAAGCTCACCGACGAAGTCCTCGTGCCGCACAAGCACTTCGACTGGATCGGCGGGATCGTCTTCGGCTTGATCCTGGTCAGTATCCTCTCACGGGCGCTGACGATCTGGCGTGGCCGACTCGCCGCCTGGATCTCCAACCGAATGGTGTATGTGCTGCGAACGCAGGCGTACAACCGTCTTCAAGAGCTTTCGCTCGGTTATTATGACAAGCGTCAAACGGGGTCGCTGCTCGCGCGCGTCACCCAGGACGTCAACGAGCTGCAAAACTTCATGGTTGACGGAATCCAGTTCTTTCTGGTCAACTCGCTCACCATCGTCGGAATTCTGGTGATCATGTTTCGGTACAACTGGCTGCTGACGCTGCTGGTGCTGATCCCCGTTCCGATCACCGTCTACTTAGTCCAGGCGACCTGGAAGCGGCTGCGCGGACGCTTGGTGCGCCTCTATCACCTGCGCAGCAACCTCTCGGCCTCACTGACCTCTGTGCTCTCCGGCGTGCGCGTCGTGAAAGCCTTCGCGCAGGAAGAGCGCGAAAAGGATCAGTTCGAGGACCGCTCGGCCAAACTGCGCGACGCGACTTCTTACTACGATATGGGCGTAGCGACCTACTTCCCAATGATCGAGTTTGTGACAACGCTGGGCGTCTATGTGATCTGGCTAGTCGGCGGCCGCGAAGTCTTCTCGAACTTCAGCAATAAACCGTCCGAAGGCATGACCCTGGGTGTGCTGGGCATGTTCCTCTCCTATACGGCGATGCTGCTGGGACCGCTCCAGGGCATGACGCGTATCGCCGACTGGATGTCTCGTTCGACCGCAAGCGCGGAGCGCGTCTTCGAAGTGATCGACGCTGAACCCGATATCAAGAGCGTGGAGAACGCCGTCCGAATGCCCCGCATCGAAGGCCATGTCGAACTGCGCAGCGTTCGTTTTTCCTACGACAAGAACCAGCCGGTGCTCGACGGGGTCTCCATCGATGTCAAGGCGGGCGAGATGATCGGACTGGTCGGCCACTCCGGCGCCGGCAAGTCCACGATCATCAACCTCCTTTCGCGCTTCTACGACGTCAAAGAAGGCGCGATTTTGATCGACGGCGTCGATATTCGTAATATCGATCTGGGCGACCTGCGCCGCCAGATCGGCGTCGTGCTTCAGGAGCCGTATCTGTTCCCCGGCTCGATCGCCGACAACATCAAGTACGCGCGCCCAGACGCCGCTCCGGAAGAGATCATGCAGGCGGCTAAGGCAGCGAATGCGCATGAGTTCATCATGCGGTTCCCCGACGGCTACGATACATTTGTCGGCGAGCGCGGCGCGCGTCTTTCGGGCGGCGAGCGCCAGCGTATCTCCATCGCCCGCGCCATCCTGCACGATCCACGGATCTTAATTCTGGACGAAGCCACGGCGTCGGTGGACACACAGACCGAGAAGAAAATTCAGGACGCCATCGCCCGCCTCGTCGCGGGCCGGACCACCTTCGCCATCGCGCACCGTCTTTCCACGCTGCGCAACGCCAATCGCCTGATGGTGATCGAGCGCGGCAAACTGGCCGAACTCGGCACGCACGACGAACTGCTCGCCAAGCCCGACGGCACATTCCGTAAGCTGGTCGATTTGCAGCGAGAGGTGAACCAGATCAATGAGCTCTAATATCGAAACGCCAGGAGCCGAAGCAGCCGAAGAGCGCAACCCCTTCGCGATCCGTTTTCTCGAACCATCGCAAGTGCAACTCTTTCACAGCGCCCCCGGTGACGCCGCGATCCGCCTAACCATCGAAGGGGAACTGAGCTGGCTCTCTGTCCGCATCGCCCGCGCCTTCCCCTTTTCCGATCCCGCCCACTACATCGGCCTGCGCGATGAAGAAGACGAAGACATCGGTATCATCCGTGACTTGAAAGAGCTGGACGCCGAATCCCGCGCCCTCGCTCAGACGGCTTTGGATCGGCGCTACTTCACGCCCAAGGTCACCAAAGTCAAAAGCGTCTCCGAGAAATCAGGCTCCGCGACCTTCGACGTGGAAACCGACCGCGGCCCCGCCCGCTTCGTCGTACGCAGCCTGCGGGACAATTCGTTCTCACTGGGTTATCATCGGATGATGCTGGTGGACAGCGAGGGCGGACGGTATGAATTTCCGGATATTACGGCGTATGGGAATAAGGCTTACTTCGTGCTGTCGAAGGTGATGTGAGGAGCGCGATGGTTAGCAGGGTACGCAATCCTAG
The DNA here is from genome assembly GCA_025963815.1 of Capsulimonas sp. Lineage (GTDB taxonomy): Bacteria > Armatimonadota > Armatimonadia > Armatimonadales > Capsulimonadaceae > Capsulimonas. Next base: position 1,319 of record JAOQAA010000589.1, on the reverse strand, counting down.
GGGCGCCGGCGGTTGAAACCGCCGGCGCCCCTTGCCCTAGCGTGGGGATATGCCTCCAGATATTTCCGCCGCCCCCCGCACTTTCAATTCCCCATGCTCCACCGTCGCGCTTGTCACCGACAGCGGAATCCTCACTCCACTCAAATCCAGCACCGGGTTCAATCGGTCCAGCGCTAAATTTAACAATGACGCCGGAAGCGGGACGATCCCCAGATGTCCGCCATCGGCTTGAAAATCAAGCTTATTTGGCTCGCCGGGGTGCGGGGTCAGATTGCCGCTGAGCCGCACGGTGGTTTGGATGCCGAGGGGCGAGACGGGGACGGCGGCTTCCAGGCTGCTGTCGCGCAGGGTCACTTGCAGGCCGGATGCCTTGCCTTTGACTTGGGAGAGATAGCGTGTGAGATTTTCCTGACTGAGCGAGCCGTCAAAATCTAAAGCGCCGATCTTTTGCAGGATATGGGCTTTGGTGTCGAATGAGAGGTCAGTGGCGTTTAGGTTGAGCGTGTCCATGGTAAGTGATGGCGTGAGCTGCACCTGGCTTCCGGCGATCCGAACTTGCTTGGCGCGGCCTCGGGCGAGGGCGAACGTATCGCCGGAAACGTGGACATCGTACTTTTGGGCGGGGCCGAGCATATGCGGCAGCGCGCCGGAAATCTTGCGCTCCGCGATGCGCTGCGGCGAAACGCTTGCGCATCCCGCCGACAGCAGTCCAAGGAAGATTAAAGGCAGCGCGGCGAAGCTACTTGGCGAGCGGAATGTGATGTTCGGGCGCTTTGGGATCATAATCGGAGGTTACCACCAAACTGTCTTTTCCCAAGGATTGTACCAGAGAAAACGGCAGCGAGGGGCGGCCATGCAGCGTGTTGTCGATCAGGCCAGTGGAAAGGCTGAAGCCAATTACCTGCCGCGTCTCCGGGTCGATCATGACGTCCGCGACTTTCCCGACCACCGTTCCGCCCACCGTCAGCACCGGCCGATCTTCGATCTCACCCCCGCGCACCGCATGCGATTCTTCGCTCAGACGCCCATTTTGGATCAGCGCCTCACGGTCCGCGATCACCACGGCGTCCGGGCCGATGCTGGAGATTTGCGCCGCAAGCAGCAGGCTCGGTTTGGAAAACATCCCGCCCACATCCACCAAAAGCGCTTCCAGTTCCCCATTCGTGGGAGAAAAGAACAGGTCATCCACGCGCCCCAGCCGCTCGCCATTATCCATGGCGACGATGGCTGTCCCGCGCAGATTGTGTCCGGATCGTGTCGTCATTGCATGTCCTCTTTCAAATCGTATCTGAAAGAGAGTTACCCTGCGCGACGGGCGC
>JAOQAA010000582.1 GCA_025963815.1 Capsulimonas sp. | reverse complement strand
GCAAGCTCTTCTCGCTTTTTCTTTACATCCAAAGTGGTCTCTGGTACAATGGAATATCTCAATCCATCTAAAATCCTGTTGAAATCCAAAAATCCAAAATCGAAAATTACGAGTGATATACGCATGAATGATGAAACGAAAACACGTCCTGTGGCCAGCGGCGACCCTCTTCGCATGACGCGGCGGCAGGCAGTAACGCTGGTCGGCGCCGCGATTGCCGTTCCAGCCATAATGGCGATAAATGGAATAGACGCGGCGCCCGCAAACGCAGCCGTGAAGAATGGGCCGGAGGGGGCAATGCTGCTTCAGAACTTGCGTTGTGAATATCGGGTGAATCCGATCGGTATCGATGTTGTGCGCCCGAGGATGAGCTGGACGATCGTTGGGGGCTCCAGACGCGGCGTCCGGCAGACGGCGTATCAGATTTTGGCGGCGTCGTCGCTCGAGGCGCTGGCGCTGGGCAAAGGCGATCTCTGGGATAGTGGACGCGTGAAGAGCGATCGGTCTTCAGGGATTGCCTATGAGGGGAAGGCGCTGACATCACGTGCGCGCTGCTTTTGGAAGGCGCGTGTTTGGGATCAGGGCGGGAAGCCGACGGAGTGGAGCGAGGGGGCTTCGTGGACGCTCGGTCTTCTGAATGCTTCGGACTGGACGGCGAATTGGGTCACCGACGCCACGCTGGCCGATCCGGCGAACCGCCCGCGCACGCCGATTCATTGCTATCGCAGTGAGACCGCGCATTCGGCGGATACGGCGAAGTGGATCGTTCTGGATTTGGGCGCATCGAAGTCTCTGGACGGAGCGTGCCTTCAGCCTGCCAAGCCTGCCGGGACAAATGGCGACATTACCACGCTGTTTTATCCGGTTCGGTTCAAGATCGAAGTCTCAGATTCTCCTGACTTTGTCGGAGCCAAGACGGTGGTGGAACGGACCGGGCACGATCTCTGGCCGCCGCATCCCGGCTTTAGCGACCCCGAGCGATATCGTTTCCCCAAGACGTCGGCGCGTTATGTCCGGCTGAATGTCAGCCGTCTTTCTTTGTGGGATGGAAACGATTATGTGTTGGGGCTCGGTCGTTTTCAGGTGTTCGATGGGGATACCGATATCGCCATTGGCGTGCAGGCGAAGGCTTCGGACTCAGTGGAGACATCCGAGTATTCGGTCCGCAATCTGACGGACCCGGAGGCGAAGATCGCTTACCGCGCAACACCCGACTTTTTGAAGACGCATTTGGACGGCGCCGATTCCGTGTCTCGCGTTCCCATCCTGCGCCGCGAGTTTGCGGTGGATGGCAAAGTGCGGAGCGCCACGCTTTACTGCTCCGCGCGTGGTTTCTATGAGGCGCGCTTGAATGGAAAGCGCGTGAGCGAAGACCTGCTTGCGCCCGGCTTTACGGATTACGATCGGCAATTGGCGTACCAGGCGTACGATGTCACCCAATCGCTGCAATCTGGCGCCAATGTTCTGGGCGCCCTGCTGGGATACGGCTGGTACGCGAGCCGCATGAACCTGAACGACAACGAATATATTTACGGATACTTCCCACAGCTGCTCGTGCAGCTTGAAATCGAGTACGCTGACGGGCGCCGTGAGGTGATCGGCGGGGACGCCGCCTGGCGTACGAGCCTGGACGGTCCCGTACTCTGGTCCGATCTGCTCGACGGCGAGGGCTATGACTGCCGCAAGGAAATGACAGGCTGGGACAAGTCCGGCTATGACGCCGGCGCGTGGAAATCCGCCGCCGTTGTTCCACGGGACAATACCCCAATCGAATGGCAGCGCGCCCAGCCGGTGCGGCGGATGCAGGAGATCAAACCGGCCGCCGTCGCACAAGTCGCGCCCGGTGTGACTGTCTTTGACATGGGCCAGGAGTTCACCGGCTGGTGCCGCCTGAACGCCGATGGGCCGGCGGGGACACGTGTGACGATCAAGCACACCGAAAAGCGCAACGCTGACGGGACCGTCAATCGCGACAATCTCTGGGGAACGGCGGCGCAGGAAGATTATTTTCTGGATGGGAAGGGCCCGCGCGTTCTGGAGCCGCACTTTACGTACCATGGATTTCGGTTTGTCGAAGTGACCGGCCTGACGCCGCCCGCGACGGTCGATACGCTGGTCGGGGTCCACTCACGCACGGACGCAAAACAAGTCGGGCACTTTGAGTGCTCGAATACGCTGTACAACAAGCTGATGACCGCGTCGCGCTGGACGCAGCAGAATATGATGTACGACATTCCCAACGGCTGCGCCGGGCGCAGCGAGCGGCTGGGATGGATGGGGGATATCCGCCCATGCGTTCAAACCGCTCTCTTTCATTTCGACAGCGCCGCGTTTTTCGAGAAGTATTGCTCCGACATCCGCGTCAGTCAGTCGGACGAAGGTCGTTTCACGGATATCTGCCCGCACGCCCATTTGCGCGATACGAACATTGTCGTCGGCTCGCCCGGCTGGGCGGACGCCGGGGTGTCGCTGCCCTGGGAATTGTATCTGAATACGGGCGACATGCGCATTCTGTCAGACCATTACCGAGCCGCCTGCCGCTGGGTGGACTATATTCACAAGAACAATCCCGACCTGCTCTGGGTCAACGCGCGCGGCATGAACTGGGGCGACTGGCTGAGCGCCGGTCCGGCCACGCCCAACGACATCGGCGCGACCGCATTCTTCGCGCAAGACGCGGACATCGTCTCGCGCATGGCCGATGTCCTCGGGCATAAAGCCGACGCGGCGCGCTATCGGACATTGTTTGCGGGAATCAAGGCGGCGTTCGTGCGCAGTTTCGTTACTCCCGAAGGCCGGATCGTCGTTTTGGGTAAGTCTGCCGATATCACCAAAACCGTCCGTGATTTGGTGAAGAACCAAACCCTGAACTTAAAAGCGGGCTGGGCCACACTCGGCGATCCCGCGCCCAATGTGTTAAAGACCTTCCGATTGACCTACAAAATCGGCGCCCAAACGGAAACGAAGGTCTATCCAGAAGACGCCGTCATTTCCCTTTCCGGCAATGGGCAGCCTTTGGAGATCGTGAACGCGGTCTTCGGTGTGCTTAATGCCCCTACAGATATGGCGGACGTGCAGGGCAGCTACGCCCTGGCGCTGCAATTCAACCTGCTGGATGGGCCGATGAAAACGCGCGCCGTCGAACGCCTCGTTCAAGTGATTAAGCGCGACGGCGGCCACCCGATGACCGGCTTCTGGAGCAGCGTCGAGATGCTCAAAGCGCTGTCGGAGAACGGATACCACGACGTCGCCGCTGCAATGTATAACCTGACCGCAGTCCCCTCGTGGGGACACATGGTGACGGGCGACAGTACGACGATGTGGGAGAGCTTCGACGCCGATAAGACCAGTCTCTCGCTCAACCACTGGACCCACAGCGCCACCGGGGAATGGCTGTGGCGCTATATCGCCGGCATCGCCCCGGACGAAGCGCAGCCGGGATACCAATCGATCGTCATCCGCCCGCGCCCCTGCGCCGAAGTGGATTGGTGCAAGGCGTCGTATGATTCCCTGCGTGGCCCCGTCAGCGTCGATTGGAAAACAGACAAAGACACGTTCACCCTGAACCTCACGATCCCGGCGAACATGTCCGCCACGGTCTATATTCCCGTCAAAGACGGCGCCAAAGTGACGGAAGGCGGCCGCGTAGCCGCCGACGCGCCCGGCGTGCATCTGCTGCGCCGAGAGACGGGGAATAACATCTACCGGATCGAATCGGGAGAGTACAAATTCGCGGTCGTGTGATCGGCGCGGATGCTAATCTTCGTACTCAGTTGGGGCGACTTCGTAATCGACCCCTGGTTCCCTTGGAAGATTTTGATCTTCCGAGGGAACCATCCGTACACTGGCGCCCGTTCGAAACGTTTCTCGCCCGCAGACAGGACAGCGCTGTTCATCCGCTGCGGGCAGGAGCGCGTCTCCCGTAATCGTCGGATGTCTGACTCTGCTCTTTTGAAAAGCGGCCTCAATCATCCAGCCGCCCCATCCACACCCCTCTTTGGTGACTGCGCAGACCGCGTAGGCCATCCATACGTAGTCGGGAACGGCGACATCCCCTCGTTCAATCTCAAGCAGACTTTGGAATTTGCGTGGAAACGGCATTTTTATTCTCCTGATTATCGGGGGTATTATTTTCTACCATGACGCCGATACGCCAAAGGAAATGAATTGAACGAAACCTCTCATACCCAGCCTGCTTTGCTTAAAATCGACGCCGCAACAGTCTCGCGCGGCGGCAACCACATCGTGGACGCGCTCTCGCTGGAAATCGCCGAAGGTGAGCACACGGCCATCGTCGGCCCGAATGGCTCCGGCAAATCCACGCTGATTAATCTAATCACCCGCCAGCATTACGCCCTGGCGCACCCGGACAACCGCCCCTCCATCACCATCTTTGGGGAAGACCGCTGGAATATCTTTGAGCTTCGCGCGCTGCTCGGCATCGTCTCCGCCGACGTGCATCTTGCCTTCACCACCGACAGCGAACTCATCGGCTACGACGCCGTTATTTCGGGCTTCTTCGCCAGCCAGGGCATCGCGAGCCACCATGAAGTCACCCCAGAAATGCACGAGGCCGCACATACAGCCCTTGCGCTCGTCGAAGCGACACAACTGTCCGAAAAGCCCATGGAGCAGATGTCCACCGGCGAGGCCCGCCGTGTTCTGATCGCCCGCGCATTAGTGCGCGATCCCCGCGCCCTCCTCATGGACGAACCCACCACAGGCCTAGACCTCGTCGCCAGTCGCCGCTTCCTGGAAACCCTGCGCCGCATCGCCGCGCGCGGCAAGACGCTGATCTTAGTGACGCACCACATCTCCGAAATCCTGCCCGAAATCGAGCGCGTGATCTTGATGAAGGATGGCCGCATCTTCCGGGATGGCCCGAAGGCCGAAATTTTGACGACGGAGAATCTGTCTGAATTGTTTGGAGCGCGAGTTGAGGTGAGAAGAAATGGGGAGTAATATGAGGCGGATTTAGGGAACTATTCCCCCGCGCTTTAGCGCGTTTCCCCTTAACCCGCCCGAAGGGCCTAGCTG
>JAOQAA010000295.1 GCA_025963815.1 Capsulimonas sp. | reverse complement strand
ATGATGTGACGCTCCGTGGGCCGCCAATGACACGCAGAAGCGCATCCGCCGCCGTATTATCGCTGTCGATCACCGCCGCCTTCAGAAGAGCGCGTACGGTAAATGTCTCCTGGTCGCCCTGGAACTTATCCGCAATTGGCCCGCCGTGAAGATCCACACGCCGCAGAACGACTGTCTTGTTCAAGGAGAGTGTCCCGTGGTCCACGCGCGCAAGCACCGCCGCCGCCAGCGGCGCCTTGAACACGCTCTGCATCGGAAAACGGCGAGCGCCTTGGAAGCTCCAGATCGCGCCCCCGCTCAAATCCTGCACGGCGACGCCAAGCGCGCCCGGCTTTGCGCGCGCCGCAAGCGAGGAGATACGCCGGGAAAGCGTCACGGTATTGAGATGCGGAGCGACTGTCTTTGTCGCCGGCCGCGCATGTCCGGGAACGAGGCTTCCCAGGAGCAGAAGTGAGATTGCGCCAATGCATAGAGATTTCATGGCTGTCATATTACTTTACGCACGCAGCTATTTGCAACCAACCGGGCGGAGACGTGTCATACTCGGCATAAGCAATATCATGAGGAGAAACTATCCATGCCGGAATTGGACTCAGACGATTTCAGCAGAGAAAGCGACGCCAAATCTAAGAGAAGCGACGATTCTTATTATCGGCATGGCGTCCAGCTTGCGGCTGCAGGACAGACCCGCGGGGCAATCGAACATTTTCGTGAAGCAGTGCGTCGTTGTCCAGCATCCTTTGATGCGTATTACTGGCTGATTGACTGTCTTGTGGAAGAACAGGAAAAGCAGGTTCCTCAGGACAACAGTTTTTGGGAAGACATTTTGCGGCTTTGCAGCCACGCGCTGACACTGGAGACTTCCGACCAAGCATCCCGGATCCGCGTCTTGAGTTTGCGTGGTTATGCGCAGTGCAGCCTCGGTCAATTTCACGCGGCGATCGCCACGATGCGCGCTGTGATTGACGCCCGTCCCGAATCTCTTTGGGCCCATCAGTCGCTTCAAATATTGCAGTTTCGCACAAGCGATTGGGTTGGCTCATTTCGAACTATGAAGGCGCTTATGTCACTCCCTGACTTCGAGTCTTTTAATTGTGTCCCTAGCACCGAATGTAAGCGCCGTCTGACAGGATATGCTTTGCTGGCGGTCGGCGGCGTTTTGCTAGTGGGTTATTTGCGCCGCCGACGGGAAACGAGCGAGGGTTAGTGCTTGGCTGGCTTCTTCTTCTGCGTCGCCGCCTTTTGCTTGATCGCGGCGGTTTCCTCCGCCTGAATCTGCTGGAAGATCTTCTGGATCGCGGGCGTGAGTTTTGCCTGGGACATCCGCATCGACTCCGCGCTGACTTGCGGCATGAGGTCCACGATTTTGCTTCCAGTCGGAGTTTGGTAAAAGGCGATCAAATCGCGCAGTTCGGTTTCCGTAAAGTACTTGCCGTAAACCGTTTCCGTCACCTCACCCACGAGCTTCGCCGTGTCGACCTGCTTGGCGTACAGCTCCTGAAAACGCTTCAGCGCGTGTAGTCCTGACTTCTTACCCTCACTGACCGCCTGCTTATGCTCGGCGGGAGTCAAATCTTCATCTTGCGCCAGCATGTCAGGGAACACATTTGTAAAGTATTCCTCCGACTGTGCGAAGACCGATTTCATGATCGCCTCGGAGTTTTTCTTCATATGCATGACTTCCAGAAGCTGGGTGATCAGTTCATGCTTTGTCTGATCCGTCGGCGCTGCTGCTGGAATCGCCTCGGCGGGAGCCGTTTGCTGGGCATGCGCGCCCATGGGAATGGCGGCCAGCAGCGTGAGAGAAAGCGCGCCGGCGCGCGCCAATTTGAGAAACATATTCTTTAAGTCCTTGGTTTTGTCGAAAGTTTTGAAGATTGCAGCCGGCGCCTTACGGGACGACTTTGCCCAGGACCTGCTTGTAGCTGATCGGGCCGATGAACCGGCTGTCGTCGGAGTTGGCGAGGTTATCGCCAAGAACGTAGATCACACGGTTGGCGGCGGGCGGCGGGGTGAGGCCTTTGGCCACGCGGTCGAAATAGAAATGGTCATCGCCCGTAAACAGGTACGCGAACGGGATCAGTCGGCCGCCGTTGGGGTTGGGATAACTTCCGGCGGGCGGGAGCGGACGCCAGGGACGGATGAACGCGATGCGCTTGATCAGCTCGTCGCCGTTGGTGTCCTTGAAGATGATGACGTCGCCCGGCTTGAGAAGATCGCGCGGGTAGCTCTTCCAGACCAGAACGACGTCATTGTTGTGGTAGGTCGGCTCCATCGATGCGCCGGAGACGCCGCCTTGACGCAGGTTGACGCGCAGGGCGATTGCGAGCAGGACGAGCAGGAGGATCAGCAATTTCTCGCGGCGCCGCGAGGCGGGCTTCTTTTTCGGCGGCGTCGGCGGCGGGGTTTCCGGTGTCTCCGGGGTTTCGAGGGTCATAGTCGGCTTTCCAGATTGAGAACAAGGCTTAGAAGGGGGCGATCTTTTCGTGCGTGCGCTTCAAACGCCAGAGGCTCCACAGAGACATGCGCGTGATCCCGATGGTCTGCGGCGGATCGTATTCGTGAGCGTGCTTGGGATCGCCGACGGACACGACTTCCAGACGATACTGCGTGCTATGATCGCCCCGCAGCGGCTCCAGCCAGCGTAGCGTATGGCCGCAGGCGCATCCCGACTGTACGACACGCACATCCTGGGGTGCGATCAGCGTTGACGCCCCGATCAGCGCCAGGGCCAGCAGCGCGACCAGCGCCGTCAAGGCTCGCTTGTTACTAAAAATCTTCATTTCGACGCCTTCCCGCCGCGATGGCGGTCAGGGAAAGTGTACCTCGCGGACATCCTCCGGCGCGTCTCCCGGCCATAAAAAAGCCGCCCTCGGAAAATGAGGAGCGGCGGGGTCGATAAAAAATGCAGATGTGGACGATTAATGGACGAAAACTTGTTTGATCATGATCAAGCACCACTGCAGCAGCGGAACGGACTGTCTGGCGTTGGAAGCCTTAGGAATCCTCAGGGAATTATTGTCTGTGGTGCAAAGAGAGCAATACTGGTCGCCGGCGCAAACCGTCTCTTCGCCGCATCGGATGCACGGAAGCCCTTCATTCATGTGGACATTGTACCATCAAAATGAACGCTAGCTAAAAAATATTTTTATAGCGGCAGAACTCAAAGTTATATTTCATGTGGAGAAGCAGCGTCAGGGCCATTCCGTTCGAACCTGGCGAAGCACTTCGAACAGCGCCAGACCTGCATGTGGACCGGTGGCTTTGGCGAGAATAGCCGCCAGGACAGGCGTCGCAAGGATCATATCGGTGCGACGCCGGCCGCGGAACCGAGCCAGGATATTCTCCCACACCTCCTGTGTGTCACTGAGGAGGAAGGATGGATCCAGGGTGATCAATTCCGCCGCCGCGAGGGACTGCGCGTAATTGTGGTCGATTTTGTTCACCACCGACCACGCATGCTCCCATTCTCCGCGCTTCGCAAAGCCTTTGGCGATCAACTGCGCCGAGGAGTTGTACACCATGAGTTCCGTGGAGTCGCGCGCTTCCTGATAAGCGCTTAGCAGCAAGTCCATGCTGAGTTCGTCTTCCTTGAATGACGACAGTTTTACGAAAAGTTCGACCCTCGTGCAGTCGTCTTCCACGGCCAAGGCAATCGAGATCCCGAGGTCTTCATGCCCAGCCTGAAACGCGATCTCGGCGATCTTTGCCTCCGTGACGCTCTTCAAATGGCTGTCGGTCAGAGAACGAGCCACTTCTAACGCTTCGCTCTCGTCTCCCGCCGCGAAAAGCGCGGCGGCCGTGTCGGCCATGGCCTGTTCGAACCAGTAAACGTGATCGATCCGCGCCCCGACTTCACCGGCGTCATCGAAACGGCCGCTGCGCGCGAATCCGGCGGAGGCCGCCGCCAGCGCGATCGGTTTGCTGTCCTCCACGTAACTCTCGGCAAGCTCTATCGCCTCGGCGTTCCGTCCCGCAAACGCCAGTCCCTCCACGATCCGGTACCCCGCGTTTCCGTTCCAGAATGGATCGCGGATTGTCGCGGCGACTTCCAAGGCTTCTTCCAGGCGATCCCGTTCGATCAGCCCGCCCACGGCCAAGCAGCGCAGACGGCTTTCGTCGAACTCATCTTCCCCCAAGGACGAAAGGTTCAGCGCTCTTTCGAAGTCTCCCATCTTCACCAGTTCGGAAATGATCGCCATCTTGGAAGCGATCAGCGCTTCGCCTAGCGGCGCCGTTCGCGCCACGGAAATCGCCTCATTCATGGCGGCCGAAGAAATCGGCTCGCCCACGATTTTACCAAAGGTAATCAAGGCGCGGACATGCCAGTCGGCGTCATTGTGCTGCGATTCCCAGGCATCCGCTGGCTCGGGCAAACTTGGAATCGCCAGTTTCGGCATGGCCAAGGGGGCGCCGGGCGGCTCCGGTTCATCATCCACACGCGGACGCATTGAGCGTAGTTTGCGTTCAATGCGCTCTCTTGCCGCGAGATATTCGGAGTTGTCGGTGACGGGACCGAGCGACGCCTGAGTGAGGGCGTCGCGGTACTCCTGGCAGGCGCGAATAAAAAACTCATCCGCCGTTTCTTGGAAATTCATCGATCTCTCACGGCTTGGAAAGGGGAGGCTAAGGCGTAAAGAACTTATCCGGCGGCGTCTGCCCGATGTAGAACTGCTCTAGGCGCATGGCTTTGACGTGACCGTCCATGAACGTGAGGTTGGCGCGGTCCGTGTGGCGCGCGGAGGGGCGGGCGTCGGCGGTGTCGCCGGGATTGATCTCGCTGCTGGGGGCAGTCAGCTTGTAGGCGTTCTGGCGCGGCGTCTTCAGATCGTTTGGATCGGTCTCGGAGCCAACGCCAAGTTCACCGAGCATGATCGTGTCAGTAGGCGTTTGGAAGGCCGCCAGCGACTGGGTCGGCAAATGATCGTCGTCCTCGAAGTCGGGAAAGGTGATTTCGTTCAGGCCGTAGGAGTTCAGCGTAGAAACGGAGTCCGAAGGGCAGAGACGGATCTTGTCGTTTTTCAGATACGAATTGATCAGGTCCGGCCAGAGGACGCCGCCGTCGGTAGCCGTGGGCGGCAGGAATTCGTCATTGTCCTGAGCGTACATCAGTATGCCCAGGCCCAGCTGGCGCTCGTTGGACTGGCAGCTGGCCTGCCGCGCCTTTTCGCGCGCCTTGGCGAATACGGGGAACAGAATCGCCGCGAGGATCGAAATGATGGCGATCACGACGAGCAGCTCGATCAAGGTGAACGCATGGGCCATGCGCGGCGATTTTGTCTTCATATCCTATTCTATCAAATCACGTGCAATCGCGCAACTGTGAAAAGTGGATTAATGATTCTCTTGCGACACTGGCTTCAGAAGTTTTTCATCTTTGAGTGGTAAGGTAACATCACATCATGCGAATTTTACTGATTGAGGACGAAGGGCCGATCGCCGAGGTGATCGCGCTGGGACTGGAGCAGGCCGGCTACACGGTCGAGACGGCCGATGACGGCCGGCGCGGCCTGGAGATGGCCCAGGAAGGGATCTACGCGCTAATCGTCCTGGACTTGATGCTGCCGGGAATGGATGGCTGGACGATCTGCAAGACGCTTCGCGAGGAGCGCAATGCGACGCCGATCCTTATGCTGACGGCGCGCGACGCCGTTCAGGACCGCGTGCGCGGTTTGGAGATCGGCGCCGACGACTATCTGCCTAAGCCCTTCGACTTCAGCGAGCTGATCGCCCGCGTCCAGGCCCTCTTGAGACGCGATCGCATGCACAAGGCGCGCACCATCCGCATCGCCGATCTGGAGATCGACACCCGCCTGCGTCGCGTCACGCGCGCCGGCGTGGAGATCACGCTGACGCCGCGCGAGTACGCGCTGCTGGAGGCGCTCGCCGGGCACGAAGGCCAGGTCTTGACGCGCGATCTGATTTTAGAGCAGGTCTGGCAGGACGAAGAGAGCCTCTCCAACACCGTCGACGTGTATGTTGGCCTTCTTCGCCGCAAGCTGCACTCCGGACACGCCGAGAAATTGATCCATACCGTGCACGGGGTTGGCTACACCCTGCGCGCTCCCCGCCCTGAGGACACCCCATGACGACGTCCCGACCCCGCTTTTCCCTGAACTCGGTGCGCGTGCGCATCACGCTTTGGAACGTTGGCATCCTGGCGTTCGTGCTGATCGTGCTTGGCGCCGTTTTTATGTTTTCGTTCCGCGCCAATGTGGCCGCCGCCGTGGATCAGGGATTGGCTCAGAAAGTACGTCGGTCACAGCGATGGCTTGCGGGGGCTCCGCCGGAGATGAGGGCGGATATCCTGGCCGGCCGCGACCCGCGTCCGCCACATTTCAACGACAGCAAGCAGAACCCGCCGGACAAGGGGCCAAAAGGCCCGCCTCCGGGAGAAACTCCGAACGACGAAAAGTTTGGGGAAATGCGCCCGCGCCTCTTTAGCTTGGCCGCAGAACCTCTCTCCCACAGCGGCGCGCTGTGGGACCGAGCCGGCTTCGATCGCGCGGTTCTTGGCGTCGCTTCCTATTCCACGGTGCACGGGGCGGACGGTGACATGCGCGTTTATTCCTCCCCCCTGATCGTGGACGACAAGACTCTGGCCATCATCCAATGCGCCAACTCGCTCGCCCATCTGCAAGGGGAGCAGGCTCGGATGCAGCGGATCTTGATGACCCTGATCCCGTTCGTCCTTTTGATCGCCGGCTTCGGGGGCGCTTTTCTGACGGATCGCGCTCTGCGCCCGGTCCGTGAGATCGCGCACGCCGCGAACAAGATCGAAGCCGAAAAGCTGTCCCAGCGTCTGCCGGTGATCGGACACGATGAGTTCACGGAGATCGCCGAAGCGTTCAACGGCCTGCTCGGGCGGCTGGAAACGGCGTTTGATCGCCAGGAGCAGGCGTTCCAGCAGCAGCAGCGCTTCACCGCCGACGCTTCCCATGAACTGCGCACGCCACTGACGATTATCAAGGCAAACACGAGTCTGGCGCTGACAAGCTCGCGGACGGAAGAGCAGCTTCGCAAGACCCTGCAAACCGTGGACACCGCCGCCGATCGCATGAATCGGATCGTACAGGATTTGCTGCTGCTCGCCCGATCCGACGCCGGCCAGCTCAGTTACGATCTGCGGCCAGTCGCGCTCGCCGAAATCGTTGAACAGGCGCTGCCGGCTGTCCAGGGCGCCAATCACGCGCCTGTCTCCGTACGTCTCAACCCGCCAGACGCCCTGGTTTGCGGCCAGCCCGACGCCCTCGTCCGGCTCCTCAGCAACCTTCTTGAAAACGCGGCCCGCTACACTCCGCAGGACGGACAAATCACCGTGTCCTCCGAGGTCCATGGCGGCTCTATCGTCGTCACCGTCTCCGATACCGGCGAAGGCATTGCGCCCGAGCATCTCCCCCACGTCACCGAACGCTTCTACCGCGCCGAAGCCGCCCGCTCTCGCGCCCACGGCGGCACGGGGCTCGGCCTCGCCATCTGCCGGAGCATCGTCGATTTGCACCACGGCGATCTCACGGTGGACAGCACGCCTAGCGTGGGTACGACTGTTCGTGTGACGCTTCCGAGCGCGTGAACAGCCAAAATTGCATCGATTGCAATCATCTTCATGATTTCACAAGTTTTTCATTTTTGGGGAGTAGACTCAAAAGCAGAGGAAGACAAACGTGAAACGACTCCCGATGATTATCGCGCTGGTGCTGATTGTGGCGTGCGCTGTGTTTGTGACGGCGAAGCTGCGCGGATCGAGCCCGGACCAGCAGGTGAAGTACAAAGTGGCGGCCGTGGAGACGGGATCCGTCAAGAAGACGATCTCGGCGACGGGGACGCTTCAGCCCTGGTCCACGGTCGATATCAAATCGAAGGCCGGCGGACGGGTCAATCAATTGCTGGTGGATGTCGGCTCGGTGGTCAAGGCCAACCAGGTGCTGGCGAAGATCGATCCGTCGGACACGCAGCTCGCGGTGAATACAGCGCAGGCGCAGATGGACAGCGCCATTGTCAAAACGCAGCAGGCGGCGAAGACTTACGGCCTTCAGGTGACGCAAAGCCAGATCGCCATTCAGAATGCGCGGGCGGCGCTCCTGGCGTCCCAGGCCAACCGACAGTCCGCCGTGGCAAAGCTCGCCGACGCCCGCAGTCAGGCAACGGCGCAGCCGAGCCAGACGGCCGCGACCATCGCACAGGCCAGGGCAAACCTGGATCAGGCGATCAAGGCGCGGACCGCCCTGACCTCGACGAACCAGCAGGATGTGGCGTCGGCGCGCTCGGCATACGATCAGGCCCTCGCCAATCAAAAGAATGCTCAGGCGGAGCTCACACGCCAAAAGACCCTGCTGCAAAAGGGTTATGTGTCCCAGCAGTCGGCCGACGCCGCGCAGGCGGCGTACGATGTGAGTGTGGCGCAGACACAATCGGCTCAGGAAAAAACGCGGACCATCGGGGCCGAGCAGCAGGCGAATGCCCAGGCCGCCGACGCCCGGGTCGCGCAGACCAAGGCCGCGCTGCAAAGCGCGCAGGCAGGCTCCGTGGACATCGCGACCAAGCGAAACGCTGTCGCTCAGGCGCAGGCCGCTCTGGCGCAGGCCGATGCCCAGGTTAAACAATCTCAGGTCGCATTAAATCAATCGATCGCCGATCAGGCGAATAATGGGATCAAGCAGGACGACATCAAAGTCAGTCAGGCCAGCATCGCTTCCAACAAGGCGTCGCTGACCAACGCGACCACCACGCTGGACCAGACCGTCGTGCGCTCCCCAACCGACGGGATCATTCTCACCAAGTATGTCGGCCAGGGAACGATCATCACGTCCGGTCTTTCGTCAGTGGCGACGGGAACGGCGATCGTGCAGCTGGGCGACATCAGTCGCATGTATGTCAACGTCACCGTCGATGAGACAGATGTGGCGAACGTCGATCCGGGACAGGCCGTCGAGGTGGACTTTGACGCCTATCCGGGTATTCCGTTCGAGGGCAAAGTTTCGCGCATCGATCCGCTTGCGGTCGTGACCAATAACGTCACGACATTCAATGTCCGCGTCGAGATCGACAACTCCACGCCGACGTTCCGATTGCTCAAGCCCGGCATGAACGCCAACTGCCAGTTCATGATCGACGAGAAGAGTGACGTGATCGCGGTTCCCAGTGAAGCGGTCCAGTCCGATGACAATGGTTCTTACGTCCAGATCGCAACCGGCGGCAAGCCCGCTCCCGCCGATCCAACGACGGGGACAACTGTGGACCCGAACACCCTGATCGGCGTCAAGCTGGAGAAGCGCACCGTGGAAACGGGGCTGGAAGGCGACGACGCCACCGAGGTCACCAGCGGACTGAAGCCGGGTGAGAAGATCGTGACGCAGACGATCACACCGGCGCCTCCAGCATCGGCCACAGCCGGAACCAGCAGTCCGTTCGCGGGCGGGGCAGGCGGCGGTCGAGGCGGCGCGGGCGGCGGCGGACGTGGAAGAGGGTAACACCATGGCGGTCGAACAGATTCCGCCCCCAGCGGCGGCGAACACCGATGGCGCATCGAAGATCACCTTCGGCGACAAGGGGCTGGTCAATCTCACGATGGCTCTGCGGGGGCTGGGCGCGAACAAGCTGCGCGCGTTCCTGACCATGCTCGGCGTCATCATCGGCGTCGGCGCGGTCATCATCGCGATCGCGATCGGCCAGGGCTCGCGCGCCGCCGTGGCGGCGAGCCTGCAAAAGCTCGGCACCAACGTCCTGACCGTCTTTCCCGGCCAGCAGCGCACGGGCGGCGTCAGTGGCGGCCTTGGCTCATCCAACACGATGACCCTCGCCGACGCCGACGCCATTCTCAAGGGCTGCCCATCCGTCTCTCGCGTTTCGCCACAAGTCAATAAAACCGCTCAGGTGAAGTACAAGTCGAACAACACCAGCACGAGCATCTATGGCACGGGCATAAACTATCCGGTCATCAGCAACCATGTGCTGGCGACCGGCCGATACCTCACAACGGCGGATATTCGCTCGAACGCCCGCGTGGCGATTTTGGGATCGACGGCGGCGACGAACTTGTTCGAGGGCCAAAACCCGATGAACAAGACCATTCGCATCGCAGGCCAGAGCTTCAAGGTCGTCGGCCTGTTCCAATCCAAGGGCGGCCAGGGCTTCCGCAACCCGGACGACGGCGTTTATGTCCCCGTCTCCACCGCGATGCGCCGCTTGTTCGGCCTCAAGTATATCCAGACGATCACCTGCCAGGCGCGCACGGACACGCTGATGGCCCAGGCGCAGACGGAGATCGATACGGTGATGCGTCGCCAGCACAAGATCTCGTCCGACGGCAACCCGGACTTCATCATCTTCAACCAGGCCGACCTCGCTTCGGCGCAGGACGCACAGCAGGATACGTTTTCTTCGCTGATCACCTATCTCGCCGTCGTTTCCCTGGTCGTCGGCGGCATCGGCATCATGAACATCATGCTGGTGTCGGTGACGGAGCGCACCCGCGAAATCGGCGTCCGCAAGGCGATCGGCGCCAAGCGCAAGGACATTTTGACCCAGTTCCTGCTGGAAGCGCTGCTCTTATCGCTCGTCGGCGGCCTGCTCGGCGTCGCCATGGGCATCGGCGGCGCGCAGTTGGTCCAAATCAAAAACGGCTGGACAATCGTGATCCAGCCCCAGACCGTCCTGCTCGCGTTCAGCTTCTCCGCCGTCGTCGGCGTATTCTTCGGGTTCTACCCGGCGTTCAAAGCTTCGCAAATGAACCCGATCGAGGCGTTAAGATACGAATAAACGAGTTTTTATCAACCCAAGGAGCAATCGTATGAAAGCAACATTCAAGCAGATCATCCCGCTGGCGGCGCTGCTCGCCCTCAGCACAACGACGTTCGCGCAGGGACCGGGCGGGGGCGGCTTCGGCGGCCCGGGCGGCGGTGGTCCTGGCGGCGGCGGTTTCCAAATGTCTCCCGAAGCGATGGCGAAGATGCAGGCGTGGCGCAAGTGGCGTGATTCGCATAAGAACATCGGCGCGGTGGGGCGCAGCGTGCGTGCGATCAGCGAATTGGAGCAGGATCCGCGCACGAAGCTGACGAAACCACAAGCCAAGACGGTGCTCACGGTCCTCAAGAGCTGGCGCGCCAAACCGGTCATGACCGACGCGCAGGCGCGCAAAGTCAATCAGCAGCTGACTGCGACACTCTCCATCCCGCAGCTTAAGAAACTGGCGACGATGTCGGCGGATCGACGCGGCGGCCCGGGCGGAGGCGGACGTCCCGGTGGTGGTGGCGGATTTGGCGGCGGCCGTCCGGGCGGTGGCCCGGGAGGCGGCGGTCCTGGCGGCGGTGGTCCGGGCGGACGTGGCGGCTTCGATCCGTCCAAGATGTCCGCGCCGCACGACTACAACCCACTGAACCCAGCCACACTGCCCTTCGAGCGGCAGCGCCCGCGCGCCAAGCAGCAGCTGGACTCGCTAATCGCGACTCTGGCGGCGACTAAGTAAGCGGCCCTCACCCCCCGGCCCCCTCTCCCAATTCTGGGAGAGGGGGAGTCGGAGTAAGATTGAGATTTTGTTTTTAAGATCTTAAACTCAAAAACTCGGGCTCCCCTTCTCCCAGAATTGGGAGAAGGGGTTGGGGGATGAGGGCCAGGAACTGAGGGCTAACCCTCGAACACGACGGAGCAAGGCATGGACTACCCACTCATCGAAACAAACGACCTGGTCAAAACGTATGTCATGGAGGCGATGGAAGTCCATGCCCTGCGCCGCGTCAGTCTCACCATCGGGCGCGGCGAGTTTGTCGCGATCATGGGGCCTTCGGGATCGGGCAAGTCGACCTTTATGAACATGGTCGGCTGTCTGGATAAGCCTTCGGGCGGGTCATACAAATTGGACGGAATTGAAGTCTCGGGTCTCAGCGACGATCAACTGGCGGAGATCCGCGCCCGAAAGATCGGTTTCGTCTTTCAGACGTTTAATCTGCTGGCGCGCACATCCGCGCTGCAAAATGTCGAATTGCCGCTCTTTTACACCGGGGCGCGGAACCGGGAGCAGATTGCGCGAAACTGCCTGCGTCAGGTAGGATTGGAAAGCCGCATGGGGCATACCCCCGCGCAGCTTTCCGGAGGCCAGCAGCAGCGCGTCGCCATCGCCCGCGCGCTCGTCAACGATCCGCCCGTGATGATGGCCGATGAACCCACCGGAGCGCTGGACACACGCACCGGCGAGGAGATCATGGCGATCTTCCAGCGACTGCACCGCGAGGGCAAAACGATCGTCGTCGTGACCCACGAGCAGGATATCGCCGACCATGCGCAGCGCATTATTCGTTTCAAGGACGGACACGTGATCAGCGATACGCCCGTGGCGCATCCGATTGACGCCAACGAAGCACTGGCCCGGATGGCGCCGCCCGAAGAAGAATTTATGGACACGCCGGTGGCGCCGGCGCACGAGAATTGAGAATCCCTATGACGCATCGTTTCGTTTCTTTCGGCGCCGTGCTGGCGGTCCTTGCGGCCGTGGCCCCCGCCGCACTTGGGCAGGTTGTTCCCGCCGCGCCCAAGACGCTGCCAACGCCTTTGACATTGCAGCAGGCGATCTCGATCGCGCTGGCGCACCAGCCGCAGCAATATATCTCCAAGGACCAGATCACCCAGGCGTCCGGACGAAAGCTCCAGGCGCAATCCCAGTACTATCCCACCGTCACGCCCAGCTATCGTTTTCAGAACAACACGCAAAGTACCTTTGGCGGACAATCGCAGACGTTCAACACGACGGGTGGCGCCACGGGAACGACCACCGGCGACACAACGGGAACCACGACCGGCGGAACGACTGGGACGACCACGGGCGGCACAACCGGGACAACAACCAGCGGAACGACGGGAACAACCTTTACCACCAGTTCCAGCACTTATACCACGACACGCGGCGGCGGGCTGACCATCAATCTCAGCCAGTCGCTGTACGATGGCGGCGCCCGTGAGGCCAGCAACGCCCAGGCGCGCCGCGGCGTGGACGCGGCCAAGTACAACGATGTCAACACGCGTCAGTCGACGATTTTGAACGCGACCCAGGCCTACTATCAGCTGCTGCTCGCGCAGGATTTAGTCAAGGTGTCCGAGTCGCAGGTCGCGCGCTTCCAGCAAACCGTGGATGTGACCAAGGCGCAGATCGACGCCGGAACCACCGCCGCCAAGGATATTTATCAGGCCCAGGCGGATCTCGCCAACGCGCAGGTGACGCTGCTGCAGAATCAAAATCAGATCGTCACGTCCAGCGCCGCGCTGAAGAACGCTCTGGGGGTGGATACCAGCGACCCCGTGGTGCTCGCCCCGATCTCGGAAGGCGGCGCGCTTCCGCCTGCTCCCACGCCAGAGGCCAACCCTCTCACCCTAGAGGATGCGCTCAAGACAGCCTACGACAACCGTCCCGACCTGCGCCAGCAGGCGGCGAATGTCGAAAGCGACCGGGCTGCTTTGCAGCTCGCCAAGCGCAACGCCGGCTTCAATGTCACGAGCGACTACACACTTTCGTATCAGGCGACCAACGATGTCGGCACAAAGGGTCTCAGCACGGCTCTGACGCTGAACGGCTCATATCCCTTGTTCGACGCCGGCAACGCGCGCGGCGCGGTGCGGATCGCGCAGGCGACCTTTGACTCCGATACGAACACGCTGGAGCAGCAGCGTCAGAACATCCGCCGCGATGTCGAACAGGCTCTCTCCACGCGCAACCAGAACCTCCAGGCCGCGCAGCTCGCCCAAAGCGCCGTCACCGCCGCCCAGGTGAACTATGACGCCGTGATTGCGTCTCGCAGGGAAGGCATCGGCACGGTGCTGGATGTCACAACGGCCCAGGCGACCCTGACGCAGGCGCAAAACCAGTTCGTGACCGCCGTTTATAACTCTTATATCGCCGACGCCCAGCTGCAAAGGGCGATTGGGCGGAACGACGTCGGGGTGACGGCTCCGTAAGTGACTTATCCCCGCGCTTCGCGCGCCACCCTTCTTGACCTACCCCGGCGCTTCGCGCCACCCCTCCCTTGAAGCAGGGTAGGGTAGTTAGGATTTTGTTGTGGTAGGCGGCTTTCGTCCGAGTATTTCTTTCCAACCATTACCTGCTTCAAGGGAGG
>JAOQAA010000563.1 GCA_025963815.1 Capsulimonas sp. | reverse complement strand
AATAGTGCTCCCACGGCACGTCCCAGACGATACGCCGGACCCAGCGCTCCGGATCCGGCACGCCCGCCTCATGGCGCATGAACTGCTGGTAGCCCGCATATCGATCCGTAACGGAAGAAAGCGTCGTCTGGTCTTCCATGAAAAAGGCGATGCGGCTATGGCCCAGCGTATGCAGATGCCGAAGGCCCATCACCATGGAGGCGAAGTTGTCGGACATCACCACATCGGCGTCGATCCCTTGAGGAATACGGTCCACGAACACAAGAGGCATGGAAGCGGCGATTTTACGCAGCAGGGGCGTATTTTCCGGCGCGGAGATCGGGTAACAGATTACGGCGCCGCACTCCGACGCCGCCGCCTCCAGGCATTTCGCCTCTTCCTGGATGCTGGCGTTGGTATTGTAGTGGATAAACTGAAAACCTTCGGTAAGGCTCGATTCGATCCCGGCGAGGTATCCGCCCTGCGGCAGCTCCATAAAGCCGGTAAACACCAAACCGACCTTCGTGTCGGGCTGAGCCGAGCGGTCGGCGACTACAGTCCCAACCTTGGGCTTTCGAACCACCCAGCCTTCACGCTGAAGCTCCGAGAGCGCCTGATGGACCGTCATATGGCTGACATTCCATTGCAGCGCCATGTCGCTCTCCGATGGAATACGCGCCCCCGGCGACAGCTCGCCCTTACGGATGGCGCTCCGAATGGATGAAGCGATCGCGACCCAGCGTTTTTCTTTCATGAAACGAAGCGGCTCTTTCCCGTGCTCTGAATAACCAATTCCGCAAGACATTTGTCGATAACAAAATTGCGTATATTCCCATTATACCAGTGATGGAAAGAGACGCCCACGCCGCTGGCCGAACATGTTTGCGTGATCTTAAGAAGACAAATCTCAAAAATGGGAATACACTATCATTATCCACGCCGCCGCTGGCGTGATATTGCATAATCGCATGAGACTGGAACGATCTGGATGGTGAAACTTTATACTTGGAGCCCGACGACGCCGGCGACGATCCTGGAGCACACGGTGGCGCCGGATGTTGGGCACTCTTCCCTGGAAGTGATCGGCGAGGATGGGAAAACACGGGCCTACGCCAGCTTTTGGCCGGAGCGGGATTCGCTGCTTGGAAAAATCACCGGCATTTGGAAACCGCGCCCATCGCGCTATCCGGACAGCTACGCCACGGAGACCAATCCCGAAGGCGCATACATGCAGCGCGAGGCGGAGTACGAGGATACATTCGAAGGACTGGACGAAGACTCCATCGTTCGAATGTGGGACAAGCTGAAAAAGACCGAGTATCACTTTCTGAAGTGGAATTGCAGCAATGTCTGCAAACTGCTCCTGCTGAGCTCCGTCAACCCCGGCGTGCGCCCCACTCTGGAACAAGCGCTGCAAACCAGCCCGGAGGATTTCAAGCACGCGGAGGGCGCGGGCGATCTGCTGGCGACACTCGCGCACCTTTCCGCCTCGTCGTTTATTGAGTGCAGTCCGCCGGACCTGCGAAAGCTCTCGGAAGCATACGCCTCCGCCCGCGCCGCGCTGGACAAATCAGCCGGGGGCGGTTGAGCGGGGATGTATCGGGATACACTGAACGTATCCCAGCTCCAAGGAATCCCAGAGCCATGCCATCCTCCATCAGCACGCAGTCGCCCGCGCAGCCCTCGGACCCCATCAGCCAGAATATCGACGCCGTTGTCGCGCTGCACGCCCTCGCCGAGCAGCAGGTCGATCCGCACCAGCGCGGCGTCGAATCGCTCACCTCGTGGCTCGGACGCCCGCAGTTTTTCTACGGGATCCTCGTCGGCGTCAGCCTCTGGATGATCGCGAATACGATCGCTTATCGATCCCATTGGGCGGAACGTGACGATCCGCCATTCTTCTGGCTTCAGGGGATCGTCGGTCTCTGCGCGCTGCTCATGACAACCGTGGTTTTGATCACCCAAAACCGCCAGGGCAAGCTCGCGGAACGGCGCGAGCAGCTCGATCTTCAGATGAGCCTGCTCACCGAACAGCGCACCGCCAAGATCATCGATCTGCTGGAGGAGCTGCGGCGGGATATGCCGAGCGTACATAACCGGGTCGATCCGGAAGCCGAGGCCCTGATCAAAACTGTCGATCCCCAGGAAGTACTCGCCGCGCTGGAGACAAGGCTGGAGGAGACGATGGAAACAACAGCCGCCGCGCAGATCGTCACGGATGAGATCGACGAAGCAGCCATCGAAACCGAACAGCGCATCCGGCTCGCGCAGCAAGAGAAGAAGTCATAAGCTCTTGCGCCGATCAAGCCCGCGCCGCTTCGAACTGCTCTAAAGCCTCCAGCGCATGAGCCGCATACATCAGGGCCGGGCCGCCGCCCATGGACACCGCAACGCCGATCGTCTCCCCAATCTCCTCGCGCTCGCTCCGTGCGCCAGGGCCTCATGCGTGTGGAACGTAATGCAGCCGTCGCACCGGGAAGCAATCCCGATTCCTAGCGCCATCAGTTCTTTCTGCTTCTCGCTCAGGGCGCCGGCTTTCATGCTTTCTTGATGAAGCTGACCGAAGCCTTTCATGGTTCCGGGGATACGGCCGCGCAGGCGGCCGATCAGCCCCTGGAGATGCGTTCGATATTCGGGATAATTCGTCGTCATTTTATTTTCCTTTTTCGCGAACTCAATTATTTGCCGGCGGCCGCACTGGAGACGCGATTCCAGGGCAGCGATTTCAAGAACGACATCATCGGGCAGATACCCAGCGTTCCGGTCAGCGCAAGCATGAAACCGACAGCGGCGCTTAAGCCGAAGAAGGCGCGATGCACGGTAAATCCAAGGATCGAGAAGCCAAAGACCAGTAGTCCCGCCGCGATGCGCACCTGCCGCTCCAGTGGGATCACCGCGCTCTGTTTGACTGTGGGAAGCCCGGCGCGCTCCCAGGCCGCAAATCCGCCTGTCACATCGGCGATATTGTCCATGCCCAGCGCCCGAAGCCGCTCCGCCGCCATGGCGCTGCGGCCCCCAGATTGGCACATCACCAGGACCGGACGATCCGAGGGGATTTCCCCCGCGCGCCGCTCCAAATCCGCCAGAGGGATACAAACCGCCGGAGCGGCATGCCCGGCGGCAAACTCGTCGAAGCTGCGCACATCGAGCAGAAAAGCGCCGTCACACGTGCAAGCATCCCCCGGCGTCATCACCGATGGAAGGCGTTGATTTTGGTCAAAGCTCGTCATATTACTTCTTCTCTCGATAATAGCGACATAGATATGTCACTATGTTCAAGCCAATGCAAAGACGCGTTATCGCATTTGGTGCTCGCGTATGCAGTCCAGAAGCAGCAGAACACTTCGGTCCGCGATGTCGTACAGCATGTAGTTGCCGTCGCGCCGCGACAGGAGTATTCCCTGATCCTTGAGGATACGCAATTGCTGGCTGACCAGCGCCTGGCTCACGCCCGACGCCTCCGTGATCTGCGTCACGGTGCAGGGCTGCCCCTCAAGCCGCAGAAAATCCAGGATCCGCAGGCGCGTCGGATGCGCCGCATTGCGGATGATCGGCGCGACCCGCTCCAGCGTCTCCATATCGATCAACTCTTGCGTCTTGTTCTGCATAACAATATAGATATACCACTATATTTATCAAATGTCAATAAATTTTAGGATTGACAATTCTTTTCCTAATATGCAATAATTCAATAATATTGAAATATAGAAATAACGGAGTATGGAGCAACCCCAATGGCGAGACCTTTCCACCACCCGGCTGCCGAGGACGTGACGATCGACGGCATTTTGTACGCGCTTTCCGACCCGTCGCGCCGCGATATCTTGTTCAATCTGATGGGATGCGACGGCATGAACTGCGGCCAGGCCTGCGAGGGCCTGCCGCCGTCCACGGTCTCGTATCACTTCACGATCCTGCGTGAAGCGGGCCTGATCCATTCGGAAAAGAAGGGCGTACAAGTCGTGAATACTGCGCGTAAGGCGGAGATCGATGAGCACTTCCCCGGTCTGCTGCACAGCATCTTCCAGCACCACAAGAAAGAGCAGAAATGAACTTTGCGTTATTGGCGCTCGCCGTCGCGGCCTTCGGGATCGGGACGACCGAGTTTGTGATTATGGGTCTGCTGCCCGATGTCGCGCGTGATCTGCGCATTTCGATCCCGACTGCGGGAATGCTGGTCGCCGGCTATGCCCTGGGCGTCGCGATCGGCGCGCCGATCATGGCGCTGCTCACTTCCCGACTCCCGCGCAAGCGGGCGCTGCTCATCCTCATGGGCATCTTCGTCCTCGGAAATCTTCTGTGCGCCGTCTCGGGTAACTATACGCTGCTGATGGGAGCGCGGATCATCACGGCGCTCTGCCACGGCGCGTTCTTTGGAATCGGCTCGGTCACGGCTGCGGATCTGGCTCCCGAAGGCAAAAAAGCCTCGGCGGTCGCGATGATGTTCGCCGGCCTCACACTCGCCAACGTGCTGGGCGTTCCAATGGGAACCGCGCTGGGGCAGGCGGAGGGCTGGCGCGCCACCTTCTGGGCCGTCTCTGGAGTCGGCGTGATCGCGTTTGTGGCCCTGTGGCGGCTGCTGCCCGCCAATCTCCATGCCGAAAAAGCGAACCTTACACGGGAGCTTCGGGCGATACGCTCCGGCCGCGTCTGGGTATCACTGTCCATGACGGTTCTGTTCAGCGCCTCCATGTTCGCGCTCTTCACCTACATCGCGCCGATCCTGCAGACCATCACGCACGTTTCGCCCCATGGGGTCAGTCTCACGCTGCTGCTGATCGGCGTGGGAATGACGATCGGCAACTTCGCCGGCGGCAGGCTCGCCGACCAGAGATTGGGGGCGACGCTCTTAGGGTCGACCGCCGTCATCGGCCTGCTGATGATGATCTTCTACTGGGTCAGCGGCTCGGTCGTCCCCACCGAGATCACGCTGTTCATTTGGGGCGCGGTGTGCTTCGCTTCGGCGTCGTCCCTTCAGCTCAACGCGATGACGACCGGGGCCGCCGCCCCGAGCCTGATCGCCACGATGAACATCGGCGCCTTCAATCTCGGCAACGCCCTGGGCGCATGGATCGGCGGCCTGGCGGTCGCCTCCAGTCTGGGCCTGCACGGCGTCCCACTGGCCGGCAGCGCGATTTCCGTCATCGCCTTGATCGTCACGGGGTCATTCTTATGGCGAGCAAAGCCGCGCGAAGCAACGGCGGCGATCCCGGTCGGCGAAATCTAAATCATCACGATGGTATGAGGAGCGATCTATGGAATATCGACAGTTAGGGCGATCGGGACTGAAAGTACCGGCCCTCAGCTTCGGCACGGCGACGTTCGGCGGCCACGGCGAGATGTTTTCCCGTTGGGGTGATACGGATGTAGCGCAGGCGAGTCGTTTGATCGACATCTGCCTGGAGGCGGGCGTCAACTTCTTCGACACCGCAAATGTCTACTCACACGGCGCCTCCGAAGAGATTTTGGGCAAGGCGCTGCGGGGCAAGCGCAACCAAGCCCTGATCGCCACCAAGGGGACGTTCACCATGGGCGCCGGCCCGAACGACAAAGGCTCCTCGCGCTATCACATCATCCGATCCGTGGAAGAAAGTCTGACGCGGCTCGGCACGGACTACATCGACCTCTACTTCATGCACGCCTTCGACGGGCTTACCCCCGTGGAAGAGACCCTGAGCGCGCTGGATAATCTCATTCAAAGCGGCAAGATCCGCTACATCGGCGCCTCGAACTTCTCGGGCTGGCAGGTGATGAAATCGCTGGCGGCGTCGGAGAAAAACGGCCTGGCGCGATACGTCGCCTATCAGGGCTACTACTCTTTGATCGGCCGTGAGTACGAATGGGAGCTGATGCCGCTGGGCGCCGATCAGGGCGTGGGCCTGATGGTCTGGAGCCCTCTCGGCTGGGGACGCCTCACCGGCAAGATCCGCCGCGGCCAGCCGGCCACCGAAGGCCGTATCGCCAGCGGCGGCGCGGCGGGCGGCCCTCCGGTCGACGACGAATACCTCTATGATGTCGTGGAAGCGTTAGACATCGTCGCTCAGGAAACGGGAAAGACGATCCCACAGGTCGCTCTGAACTGGCTCCTGCAGCGTCCGACAGTGGCGAACGTCGTGATCGGCGCACGCAACGAAGAGCAGCTCAAGCAAAACTTAGGCGCGGTCGGCTGGAATTTGACTCCCGAGCAGGTGGCGAGATTAGATGCGGCGAGCGCCAAACCGCTGCCCTATCCCTACTACGTCCATGCGGACTTCGAGGACCGGAATCCGAAGCTGATTCGGTGAGTAACCGCCCATTCACAGTCCATGCCGTCGATACCGAAGCCGGCGTGGACCACGGCGTCAGGAGAAAGAGATAAGGTTTTCTTTCACCCAAGAGAAACATCATCATTCGTGAGCGATTGGCGTGCGCCGTGATATAAACGGACGACGTATACGATACGATTTGCGTCGTCGATTCGGAACACGATACGATGGGAATGGTAGAGGGCAGAGCGATAAGGCGTCTGGAGTTCGATGGCTTCTGGAACCACAGCAAACCTGCCTGGACTCTCTTTCAAAGAGAAAATGAGGGTTTGCAGACCGGCGAACCACTTTGCGGCAGCCTCTACGGAGTCCCGACTTATAAACGTAATCGCATCAGCGATATCGTCGCCAGCGGGGTCGGTAATTTCAACTCTAAAAGTCATGTTTAGCCTTCAGATCGGTGAACACTTCTTCTGCGGAACGTGTTCGTCCTTCCTGAATGGCCGCCTCGCCGGCACGAATTGCGGCAATGAAGCGGGCTCGCTCTAACTTTTCTTCCGTCGCCTGGTACGTCACCGGATCAACCAACACCGCCTGGACCTTACCGTTGACGGTAAGCAGCATCGGCTCATGTGTCTCATTGATATTTTCGATGTAGGTTCGGGCGTTGCGCTGAAAGTCGGTCAGTGAATATGAGTTTGTCAGATTCGCCATTAATATATCCTTCATGCGGAAATCATGCTGATTTCATGCTACACGATTTCTTCGCTTCTGTCAAGTCAGATACCCCGCTAAAGGCACGGGCTTGTCCCTAATCCCATCGCCGCCTCGCGGGAGGCGGCGATGGGATAATTCGCGTCTCCAGTGAATTGAGATGGGATGATCAATCGTTTCCATGTTGATTTCCGAAGGGTGGCGTGTTATGATGGCGAACAGCACATTGGATTCGCTATCATAAATACGCCGCCACCATGAAAACACAAACACTCATCTTCACGCTTTGCGTCCTTACGGGCGCCATGCTCTCTGCTCCGATGGTATTCGCGTCTCCAGACCGCAAAACGCCGCCGCCCGCCGCGCTTCCCGGCGCGACCGCCGATCCGAATATCGCGGTGTTCGACGGAGTCTATTACCTCTATCCTACTACCGACGGATTTGAAGGCTGGAGCTCCACGTCGTTCAGCGCATGGTCCTCCTGGGATCTGAAAAATTGGAAGAACCTCGGCGTAATCCTGGATCTTCCCCGTGATCTGACGTGGGCAAAATCACGCGCCTGGGCGCCCGCCATTGCCCGCAAGGACGGTAAATTCTATTTCTACTTTTGCGCCGACGCCAACATCGGCGTCGCGACCTCCGATCGTCCCGAAGGACCGTTCCACGACGCGCTGGGCAAACCGATGATCGCCAGAGGGGCTTATCCGGGACAGAGCATCGATCCGATGGTCTTCGTGGATGACGACGGCGCCGCCTATTTGTACTTCGGCCAAGGCCACTGCTACGCAGTAAAACTCAATAACGACATGGTCTCCTTCGATCCAGCCCAGCTCAAAGAAATCACGCCGCCCGGTTATAACGAAGGCTCTTTCGTCCTGAAACGAAAGAGTGTTTACTATCTGATGTGGTCGGAATTCGACACACGCGATCCGCGCTACTCCGTTGCTTACGCCACGTCCTCCTCCCCGCTCGGCCCGTTCACCAAGGCCAACAACAACCCGATCCTCCAGCGCAAGGGATTGGTTCTGGGCGCGGGACATCACTCGATCATACAGATACCAGGAAAGGACGAGTGGGTCATCGCTTACCACCGCTTCCGAATTCCGAACGGCAACGGCTTCAACCGAGAAACCTGCCTCTCGCCCATGAAGTTTGGCCGCAAGGGGGAAATCCTTCCCGTGGACGTTTTCAAAACCGTGCGGGCGAACAAATCAAAATAAGCGCCGATTGACTAATATACCCCCATGGGGTATATTAGTTTTATGATGGACACAAAAATTCCAGAACAAACCGTCGTCAGCACGCTGGACATTCAGGGAATGCACTGCGCATCGTGCGTAGGGCGTATCGAGCGGATGCTGGGCAAAGTCCCGGGGGTGGAGCACGCCGACGTCAACCTCGCCACGAACCGTGCGCGGGTCACCTACGATCCCGGGCAGGCGACGATGGACGCGATGGTCGCCGCCGTGGAAAAGGCGGGCTTCGGCGCGTCGCCGGCGGCCGCCGCGAAGCCGCGTGTGGATGAGAAGCCTACGCGCGATGATGCGCTGATCAATCTGATCGCGGCGGCGGTCTTGACGCTGCCGGTGCTGGTTCTCTCGATGACGGGCATGACGGCGCCCTCGATGGAGAAGATGGGGCAAACGCCATGGATGCTGTGGACGTTCGCCCTGTTGACGGCGATTGTCGTCTTTGGGTTCGGGCGGCAGTTCTTTGCCGGCGCATGGAGCGCCTTTCGGCATGGCGGCGCATCCACGATGGATACGCTCGTCGCGATCGGCTCCAGCGCCGCCTATTTTTACAGCCTCGCCGAACTCTTCACCGCCGGTCACCCCCAAACTTATTTTGAGACGAGCGCCACGATCGTCACGCTGATCCTGATGGGCCGATGGCTGGAAGGCCGCGCGCGGCGGCGGGCGACGGACGCCATCCGTTCGCTCGCGGCCCTCGCGCCGAAGACGGCGCGTCTGGTGGGAGGCGATGGGTCCGAGCGGGAGATCCCCTTGGACCAGATCCAGCCCGGCGACGTGCTGCGCGTGCGTCCGGGTGAAAAGATCGCCGTGGATGGCGTCGTCACCGAAGGCAATTCTTCCATTGA
>JAOQAA010000543.1 GCA_025963815.1 Capsulimonas sp. | reverse complement strand
TCTTGCTCAAGTAGGGCTGCAGCGCATCCTGGTTGACCTGCTTGAAAGTCGGCCCCATCACGAAGAACGTCAAAAACAGGGCCAGTCCCAGCATCACCTGATTGGGCGGAATGTTCTGCGTTCCCAGCGCGGAGCGCAGAAACGAGAGCACGATCACGATCCGAGTGAAGGCTGTGGTCATGATCAGCAGCGACGGCGCGATGGTCAGCACCGTCATCAGCATCAGGATCTGAAGCGTGTTGGCGACTTGCTGCGGGTTCTTCGCCGGGGCGGCGCCGGGAATAGTCGGGATACTGATCGTCCCGGCGCCCCCCTGAGCGTATCCAGAATGCGCGCAGATCAGCATCGCGGCGCATGAGAGAGCAGCCGCCCAGACGCCAGTGGGAATACGAGAGAATTTCATGATTCACTTTTCCCCGCGGAGGTTTCGAGCTCTTCGTCGCGGACCCGCGACAGCATCTCTCGCAGACGCTGGTTCGATTCGGAGACACTTGTTTCCACGATATCTTGCTCGATCGGCGCCGGGGGCGGCCCTCCCTGACGCACGAGATAATCACTGAACTCTCGCGGCGTCACATCCGCATCCTCGGCGGCGTCGGGCTCTTCCCATTCGCTGATCAGCGTGACGGATTGCGCCGTCGCTCCCACAAGAATGGTGCGGCCGGCAACGGAAAGCAGATGAACGCATGCGCCCGGGCTGCCGGGGAGGGGTTGCACGCCGAGCACCTGAATGCCGCCGTCCCCCTCGATCGTCACGGGAGCCACGCCTGCGCCGGCCGCCAATCGCTGCCGCGCCATGCGCCGCAGAGCGGCCGCGGCGGGACCGCCCTTGCCTGCCGCCCCGCCTTCCAAAATCCCGTAACGCTTGAGCAGATACAGGCCGCCAAACACAAGCGCCAGCACGATGACGAGCGCCTCGAAGGCGCGCCATGCCTGCCCCAAGGGGCTCGGCGCGTCCGCGCCGGCCGCACCTTCAAACGATGACGCCGGGGAGCTGTCACGTCCGCCGTAATCAGGAATCGCCTTCGGGTCGACGCCCACGGCAGGAGGCGGAGCAGACGCCGCAGGCGCGGGAGCGTGAATCGGCGCGGCTTTCTTCGGCGCATCGGGTTTCGCTGAGGCTCCGGAAAACGAAGCGGAAGCCAGCAGGGCGGCCAGTGCGATTGTTGAGAGGAAACGCTTACGCTGCAAGAATATCCTGCTCCTTCGCCGCGCCCCGCGCCGCCGCGGTGATGATTTCCGTGACGCGTACGCCGAAGTTGTCGTCGATGACGATTACTTCACCGCGCGCCACGAGCAGTCCGTTGGCGTAAAGCTCAACGGGTTCGCCGGCGATCTTGTCGAGTTCGATGATCGATCCGGTGCTCAGGTCCAGAATGTCGCGGATCAGCAGCTGTGTTCGTCCAAGCTCCACGGTGACATCGAGCGGAATATCACGCACGCGCTGATAACCGTCCCCGCCGCCCGAGACCGCGCCGTGTCCGCCGCCGGTATCGAACGAAGGCAGATCGATCGTCGCAGGGCGCATGCTTGGGGGCGGAGCGGCGGCGGGCGAAGGATTGGCCGCGCTCATGCTGGCGAACAGATCCGCGACATCCGAGTCGGAGAGCGCGGCGTTGGAGTTGAAACCGGCGTCGGTAAAGCCGGAGCCGTCTCCACCGTCCGATTCCTCTTCCGACGCGTCTTCGGTCCAATCCTGTCCACCAGACACTTCGTCCATGTTCGTGCTGGCGAACAGCGCATCCAGCGCGTCCTGCGTCAGCCCCGCAGAAGAATCTTCCGGCTCCTTGAGCGAATCTTCATTCAAATCATCCGGCGTTTGAGCCATCGTCACGTTCTCCTTGCGGTTTCGTCCCGCTTTTCTTTAAGTCGTTTTCGTAAAGTTTGTCAGTTCGCTTCTTTATTTGAGATCAGCTCCGCTTCCGGAGTGACGATCTCATCGATCTGCACGGCCAGATTGCGGCCGCGCAGCCCGGTCCGGCCGCGAAACTTCGTCCGGTTACCAACCACCAGATCGACGGTAGCAATGTGCCCGTCCCGCTGCGAACCGTCCTCATTGAGAGGCATCTTGATGGGAATCACCGAGCCAACCTTCAAATCGTTCAGCGCGCCCATCGTCAGGCTCGCCGTGCCAAGTCGAGCAATGCAGGGCACGCGCGTGCTGTTCAGCCGCTGCGCCAGCTGCGCGCCGTACATCGGCTCCTTCTTCTTGTTCGCGCTGATAAACCAGCGCTGCGCGCTCAGTTTGCCCAGGATCGGCTTGATGAGGAGGTAAGGAAGGCAGATGCTGATGGCGCCCTGGTAATCGCCCATGCGTATTTCCATCAGGATCAGGACGACGGTGTCGTTGCCGGGCACGATCTGGACGAACTGGGAACTGGACTCCACGGACGCCACATCGAATTGCAGCGGGTTGATCCCCTCCCAGGAATTCCGGAGATCGTTGAGCGCATAATGGACGATATTCTCAGCCAGCATCTTTTCGATATCCGTCAGGTCACGGAGGATCTTGCCGGCGGCGCCGGTTCCGCCGAGCAGGCGATCGATCATCGAAAACAAGATGCCGTAGTCCATCTCGAAGATCGCCTGCCCTGAGAGCGGCGTAACATTCAGGATATAAAGCAGCGAGGCCGAGATCGATCGCATATACTCGTCGTATGGGACTTGCTCGACCGAGACGACTTCCAGCTGGACCTGCGCCCGCAAATAAGTCGCCAGGGAGGACGAAAAGTAATTCGCAAACGATTCATGCAGCAATTGCAGGCTGCGCAGGTGTTCCTTGGAAAGTTTGTCGGGACGCCGGAAGTCGTAAGGCTCATAGGAAAGAGGACCGCCCCCGAAGCGCAGAAGCGAATCCTGCATCGCCATTCCCGCGGCGGCGCGGCGGCGCTTGCGCAGGGGCAGCAGCACCTTGCCTTCGGTGGAGCGCGTCTGCGGAGCGCTTGGCCCGTTTGAGCGCGCCATCCGCTCTTCGATCACGGGATTGACCTCTTCGTCATCCTCCACGGTGGTCATCGCGGAGAGAAGAGCTTCGATTTCATTTTGAGAAAGTACTTCCGCCAATGTCGTTAGGGCCTTCCTGTAAAAACTACCGGGTTTTGCGCGGAACGGTCGCCACGCCGAATGTATAAAAGCTCGGTTCGAGGTTTTTATTCCACATTCCCCAGGTAATCTTCCACAGGTTTTCCAGAGGGCGCACAGAGAAACGGCCCCCCGCACACTTTGCGCGGAGGGCCGTGGGGTGGAAAAGCATTACTGAGTGACAAAATTCGTGAAGTACACGCCTTTGATAAGGTCGTCTCCGAGCTGTTCGTTGATACGCTTCTTCATCTCTAGCTTGAGAAGATCGCGCCCCTTGGGCGTCGCGACATCCTCCCGAGTCTGGCTGGAAAGCGAGGTGACGATGGCGTCGCGGATCAGCGCCACTTTCTCTTTCATCGCTTCTTCACTTACGCCCTTTTCCTTGTTGATCTCGACGCCGACGGTAACTTTCAAGAAGTGGTCGCCCGAATTGTCGGCCAGATTGACCAGAAACTCGTCCAGCGTCATGACGGGACCATGCTCTACATGCTTCTTAGCAGCCACGCCCTTGCTCTTAGCGGAGACGGACTTTGTGACAAGAAACGTTCCGATTATAGCCAGCAGGATGACGGCTACAATCGCGATCATTATGACTGGGGATTTTTTCCCGGTCGCCGCGCTTCCGTCCGCCGGTGTTTGTGCTTTGTTAGTCGACATCGAAAATTGACCTTCCTGGACAATGGCCCCTCTAGTGTGACCTTGTTGGTACAATTATCGGCGCCAATTTTACCAGCTGTTATCCGGAATTATGCTGGGTTTTGCCTCAGAAGCACAATTTCCACGCGGCGGTTTCGAGCGCGGCTTTCCTCTGTGTCATTGGAGACGATTGGATGCTGGTCAGCGTAGCCGGCGGCCTCCAAACGGCTCGGGCTGACGCCGCGCTGGTTGAAATACCGCAGGACGGTCGTGGCGCGGGTCACCGAAAGCTCCCAGTTCGAGGGATACCGCAGCGTATGGATCGCCAGGTTATCCGTATGGCCTTCAACACGCACGTTGTTCGGGACGGTATTGACGACCTTCGCCACTTCATTCAGCAGCGCCAGCTCATCCGGCTTCAAATCCGCTCCGCCCTTGGCGAAGAGCATTTTGTCCGTCATGACCGTGACGATCACACCGCGCGAGGTCTGAACGACATTCATAACCTTACTCAGCTTTTTCTCTTTGATATACGCCGACATGACCTCATATGCATGGTCGAGGTTCTTTTTGTCCGCACTTTCCCCGCTCGATTTGCCGAGTTTCGGAAATTCCTCAGCTGTCGGCGGCATGTCTGCATGTTTACTGTCATTGACAACTGCCGGGGAACCGTCCAAGCCACCTCCATGCGTGATGTTCGGCGCGCCGTTCATCATGTTTCCGCCAAAACCGCCTCGAACCGATGTCGCGAGCTGCTCGAATTTTTTAATGTTCATCACGGACATCGCATAGAGCATAATGAAAAACGCCACCAGGAGCGTAATCATGTCCGCGTATGTCAGCAGCCAGCGTTCGGCGTTCTCATGTTCACCTTCGCCGCCTCTTTTTTTTCTTCGGCCTGCCATGGCTCTACTTTCCTCCGTGGGGCTAGTCGCCCGTATGGCTTCCCTTCGTTAGGAAGAGAAGCCATTGTTCGTAACTTATGCCGCCTGCAGGGCCGCTTCGATCGCCTTGCGCTTCTTGGGCGAAAGGAACGCCTTGAGCTTCTCTTCCACAATGCGCGGATTATCTCCGGCTTGAATGGCGAGGATGCCTTCGGTCATGATCTCCCGCACCAGAATTTCTTCCTGACTTGCGTGCTTGAGCTTCGAGCTCAGCGGCAGGAACATCAGGTTGGCGGTGCAAACCCCGTAGAGGGTTGCGATAAACGCTGCGGCGATACTCGGTCCCATCGAACCAGGGTCCGAAAGGTTCTCCAGCATGTGCACCAGGCCGGAGACCGTTCCAATAACGCCCAGCGTGGGGGCGAAGCCTCCAAGAGTTGCGAAGAAGTGCGCTCCTTCGGCGTGGCGCTGTCCGAGAAACGCGACTTCCGTTTCCATGATTTCTCGGACCATCTCGGGATCGGTGCCGTCAATCGCCAGCTGAATGCCTTTTTTGAGGAACTCGTCGTCGATCTCACGAGCTTGCTCTTCCAGCGCGAGCAATCCTTCGCGGCGCGCTTTCTCGGCAAAGCCGACCAATGTCTCGATCACGTGCGCGGTATCCATGTGCTTGCCGAAGAAGGCGTGCTTGACGACATTCGGAATACCAATGACCGTGGAAAGAGGTACGGACACCATCGTGGCGCCCAGGGTGCCTCCGAAAACCAGCAGCATAGCGGAGGGGTTAACGAGGGCGGCAAGGCTGCCTCCCTCCAGAATGATTGAGCCGAAGAAGGCTCCGAACGCGAGTACAAGACCAATGATTGTTGCTAAATCCATGCGTAATCTCCCAGTGCGGCTTTCTCGCTACTCCAGTGCTTCTTCGCGACGCTCGGTGTGTGAGTTTGTCGGTCTCCAAAGAATCGGTCCCGCCTGCCTTCGATACTCCAGCACGAGATCCACCACTTGCTGCGCGGTTTGGCGCACCAGCAGCTTCTTTCCAGTGACCAGGGTAATGTGCGTATCGGGAAGCGACTCGACAAACTCGATCAGATCGGCGTTGACGATAAACTCGGAATGATCGAAACGGGTGACAGTG
The DNA here is from genome assembly GCA_025963815.1 of Capsulimonas sp. GTDB lineage: Bacteria > Armatimonadota > Armatimonadia > Armatimonadales > Capsulimonadaceae > Capsulimonas. Next base: position 15,861 of record JAOQAA010000543.1, on the reverse strand, counting down.
ATCATAAGGGGGCGCCCTTTCTGTTCCCGGAGGCGACGCCGCCTCCGGGAAGCAAGGTGAGAAGATTATCGCTTCATGCCGATTACGTCGTTCAGCATCTCATCGACCGTAGTGACGATCTTAGTGTTGGCTTGGAAGCCGCGCTGCGTGACGATCATGCTGGTGAACTCGCTGCTGAGGTCCACGTTGGACTGCTCCAAGTAGCCGCTGCTCATCTTGCCCAATCCGTCCTGCGTCGCGGTGCCGATGTGCGCGCTGCCAGAGTTGACCGATTCCTTGAACGCGTTGCCGCCGGCCCGCTCCAGACCCTCGGGGTTGGAGAAGCCCGCCATCGCGATCTGTCCTAGTGATCGGCTCATACCGTTGCTGAAGATACCGGCGATGGCGCCCGTTTGGTCAATGCTGTAGGATTGCAGCGTACCGGGTCCGAAACCATCCTGACTGTCCGGGATGACGCCGGATCCGCCGGAGACCTGGGTCGTCGCGCTGAAGTCGGGCTTGATGGCCTGCGGCGATGTCGATCCATCGGTCGGGGAGAGCGCAATGGTGCCGGTGGAGAGGGCTTCCTTGCCGGTGCTGCCGTAGAAGACTTTCCCGGTGCCGGCGACGCCGGTTCCAGAGGCGGTCCATGTCCAGGAGCTGGTGGTGCCGTTCGGCAAAGTCGCCGGGGCCACCGGAGGAGCGTCCCGCTTGAAGGAGAGTGTGATATTCTGCGCTTCGCCGAGGCTGTCGTAGACCTTGACGGTGCGGGTGTAGGCGGCGTCGGTAGGCTTGGCTTCGGCGCTCAGGTTGCCCGAGTAGATCACGTTCTTCGTCGGGCTCGTGGTGATCAGGCCGCCGACGGGAATGCTCAGGTTGGAACTCTGCGTCAGCTGCTTGGTCGTATCGATAGCGCCGGTAGGGTCGGCCTGCCAGCCCAGGACGAAGGCTCCCGTGGAAGAATTAACCAGGTTGCCGCTGTTGTCGACTGTGAAGGAGCCATCACGAGTAAAGGAGACGCCTGCGGAGTCGCCGAGCATGAAGTAGCCGTTGCCCTGGATGGCGAGGTCCGTCGGCTTCGAGGTGCTCTGAAGGCCGCCCTGGCTGGAGATCGTGTCCACCGAGCCGATGGAGACGCCAAGGCCAAGCTGCACCGGGTTGGTGCCGCCCGAAGCGGCGGAGCCGGCGGAGGCGCCCTGCAGGGTTTGGGAAAGCTGATCCTTGAAGGTGACGCGTCCCGCTTTGTAGCCCGTGGTGCTGACATTGGCGATATTGTTGCCGATGACTTCCATCTTGGTCTGGTGGGCCTGGATTGCGGAAACTCCGCTGTACATTGCTTGCAGCATTTAAATAACTCTCCTAAGGTTTTGTAATTGCCGGCGGTCAGTCATTCCCGTCGGCGGTGAATTACGGCGTCCTCGATCGGAGGTCCGGCCGTGTTGTCTTTTGGCGCTTCGCGCCGGTCTGGCCGCGATCTCAGATGATCATGGCGCTATCGATATTGGTAAAGATGTTATCTTTAAGGGCCGTTTTGTCCACGGCGGTAATCACCGTTCGGTTCGCCACGGAGACGACGAGTGCGGCTTTGTCGGTCAGGAACAGCGATTCTTTTGCGCCTTTGGCTGCGGCTTTCGTAATGCCGTCGCCGATTTTCGCGATGTCTTCGCTGGTCAAGTGGATATTGCGGGAAGCCAATCGGCTTTGCGCATGTCCGGAGAACTTAACGTTCGCTTTCGCTCCGCTCACGGCAAGCTGATCGCTAAGGATCTGGCCGAAGCTCGGTCCGGAGGTTGATGGATTTGCGGCCGGAACAGTAGCAGGCTTAGAGGCTCCAGTTCGCGGGATCGCGCCGATTATTCTGTTTTCAATGTCAACACTGTTCATATGAGCGTCACTTCACAGTGCTGACGGTGGACATCTCCACATCGTCGGAGCCGATATGAAGATAGGCGACACCGCTCTTCATTACGACGGAACTGACCACTCCCGAGGGACCGACATCGCCTTTAGCGGTGGTGGTAGTGACCGTTTTGCCGATCAGGGAAGATCCCTGGCCGAGCTGCTGCAGCTGCGAAGAAGATGTCAGGGTCGAATTGAGGTTCTGCATCTGCTCCAGCGAGGAGAACTGCGCCAGCTGCGCAAGCATATCTTTCTGGTCGGTCGGATTGAGCGGATCCTGGTTTTGAAGCTGTGTCACCAGAAGCTTCAGGAACTGCGTTTTGCTGTCGGTCTTATCGGTAAGCGCGGTTCCGCTGGCGTTTGTCGGAACGGGAGTGGAAGTACTGCCTGTAATCGGAAGTTGTGCTGTGACGGACATTCTGTTTCTCCTTGGTTAGGCTCGGTAATCGATCCGGCTGGAAGCATTCGAGCGAGTGACCGCCGCCGGCGCGATGTCGAGGTCCGCATCGTGCGCGGTCCAGGTCGCCTGATCGTTCTGATGGCCCTGCCGGCCGCCGCTGAACTGCCCGGAGCCGAAGTCGGCGAAGGCGCGGCCGTTCTGGCCGGAGCCGTCGAAGCCGCCGGATTGCGCCGAAGACTGGCTGTTCTGTGACTGGGACTGCCCGCCGTCGTTCGACTGGCGATGGTCCGAGTTCAGTCCGCTTCCGCTCGACTGAGCCGCTGCGGACACAGTGGAAGCAGCGTCAACGACTACCGTCATGCTGTCCAGTTTCAGTCCGTGTTCGCCTAGGCTGCGCCGCAGATCGCTCAGATGGCTTTCTAGAGCCTGCTTCACGACCGGGTTCTCGGCCACGACATGGGCCGTAACCACTGTGATCTTTTGGCCGCTGGCGTCTACTTTAGGCGTCATTGTCACCGTCAGATTGAGCTGGCCCCAATCCTGCGGGTGAAGCTGCAGCGTCACTTTGTCGCCGCCCTTCCCCTTTGCGTCCAGCGTCATCTCACCGATCTTGTCCACGACTTTCGTGATCATCGCGGCGCGGTCCTGAGCGGGCATTTGTACAGTCGCCGGCTGATCCTGGATCATTGCCGCCGTCTTCCCCGTTTCCGAACCACTCAGCGTCGCTGTCATCGTTACGTCGTTTCCATTCTTGGCGTCGTCCGTCGTAATTTCCGCTTTGACGAGGGCTTCGGAAAGAGAAGAGGAACTGTTGTAACCGCGATTGACGGAAGCTTTTCCGCTGGGCGATTGCAGCAAGTTCGCCGCGTTTTCTTTCCCGGCGCCTTTCGTTTGCGCCTCTCCGCCGCTCACATTCTTATTATCGGAGAGCCCCCGTATTTTTTGCAGGGTTATTTTTCCGGAGATATCAACCGATGTGGGAACGGTCGAAACAACGCTTTCCAGGACCGGATTCATGATGGCGACGCTGCTGGAAGCCGAGGCTGGCGCCGCGAAATTGGCTGACGCCAACGGATTGGCCGGCGCGGCCACGTTCGCCGGCGCCGCAACCGGAGCTGTGTCGAGCACCGATGCAGTAACCGGAGCGGTCGGCGCCGCGCCGACTATCCTGGAAACCGCTGGAGCGATGTTCACCGTCGCCTGAACGACGGACGCTGAGTTGGTGATGATCTTCGCCGCCGCGATCGAGTTCGCGATCGATGCCGCCGAAACCGTGTTCGCCGGCGCCGAAGCGACCTGCGCTGGGGGCTGTTCCGCGCCAGCATCGATCTTTGCCCCGGCCACGGGGGCCGCGCCGGCTGGGAGCAGCGTTGGTTTCACGCCGAAGACAGGGGGTATTGTTCCTGCAAACGGAGCGTCTCCGTGGTCCAGAGGGGCGCCTGATAAGACTGTAGGCAGCACGGGAACCGCTCCGCCTGAGATCGGCTGGAAAGGAGCGGAGAGCGCGAGAGTATCCAGCACAGCCGCATTCGGTTTTGGCGATGAAAGTAGATTCGCCGCAGATGTGATAACGGCGCTTTGAGAAGCCGCTAGGACTGCTGCGTTATCGGCGATCGCCGGGACGGCGCCGCCTTGTTTCGAAGGCTGAGCCGCGATCACGGGAGCCGCTAATCCTAAAGACACGGCCGGGGCAGTGACATCAGGCTTGCCGACAACTGTCTTGGCGGTTTGACCGAGGGTGATAGGCTGAGTGGCGATCCGCACGGACGCTTGCCCAGCCTTCGCATCCTGTATAAGGATTTGAGAGCTTGCGGGGGCGGCGTTTGCCGTTTGCGCTGTCAAAAACGGCGCGGAGGCCGGCGCGTTTGCGGCAGGCGTAGGCGCGCCCGATAGACGGACGGCGGCGCCCTGCCCCGCCGGAGCTGCCGGCGCGGAGACTGCCTTCGCGGCGCCCGCGATGGTTTGTTTGAGAGTGGAGAGCAATTCGCCGCCGGTTTGACTTCCGCTCGCCTGAAGGCGGGAAAGAACCGGGCTGGCGTCCATTGCGACACTGGTTCCGGCCGTCCGGTCCGTAATCGACGGAACGTTGGGCTCTGATTTTATTGGCTGCAGTACGATCTGCGGCGCCTGGGTCGGCAGAACGAAGTTCTGCGCGATGAGTGAGGGGTCCAGCGTGGCCGAAGCATCCTCCGTCTTTGTGTCCGAATCCGAGCAGTCCGTACTATCATTCGCTTTCTCATCGACGGGCTTTTTGACGGCGCTTTGGGAGGCGTTCGTCACTTGGCCGCTGAGCAGAGAAGCGAAGGAAACGGTCGGTTCCGAACCTGGGACGGGAGGAGCGCCGGGGATCGCAGCGCCTGTGGGCGCCGCGCCGCCGCTGAAGCCAGACATAATGTCTAACGGCATCGGGGCCTCCTGTTTCAAGTTGTCATCATCTATATCGGCAGAAATGCTGGCGTTCTGGAGGGGGAGGCGGAAAATAAAAATCGCCCAGCGCAAATGCGCTGGGCGATTGAGTGAGTTCAGATGCCCTTGTGGGAGCCGGGAGGCATCCTAATTAAGCCGTTTTGCCGGTGGCTTTCAGATAATCGTCGTAGAATTTCTTGACGCCCAGATCCGTGAGCGGATGGTGGAACAGCTGCTCCATGATCTTATACGGGATGGTGGCGATGTGCGCGCCGGAGCGGATGCTCTCCACGACTTGCAGGGGACCGCGGATGGACGCCACGAGGATCTCCGGGTCTTTCGGGAACTCGTAAGTCTCCACCATCTGCACGGCGTCCTCGATGTTCTGCGCGGCTTCGCCGCTTCCCATATCATCGATACGGCCCACAAAGAACGAAATGAACGATGCGCCCGCCTTGGCCGCCAGCAGCGCCTGCGGAAGTGAAAAGACCAGGGTGACGTTGAAGTTGACGCCGTTCGGGGACAGTTCTTTGACGACTTCCAGCGCCGTGGGCGTCATCGGGACCTTGACATAGATGTTCGGAGCCCACGATGCAATGTCTTTCGCCTCAGCGAGCAGCTTGTCGTAATCGCTTTCCACGCACTCCGCCGAAACGGGCAGATCGCCGACGACCTTGACGATCTCCATCACGCGCGTCTTGTGGTCCACGCCTTCCTTTGCGATCAGGCTGGGGTTGGTCGTAACGCCGTCCAGGATCCCCCACTCCATCGCCTTCTTGATTTCTTCCACATTCGCGGTGTCGATAAAAAATTTCATCTGCCGATTGCCTTCCTGGGCGCGGCCTCGCCGCCCCACCGAATTCGGAAATTCCTTACTCTATATACCCGGTCCCAGTAAAAATACGGGCCTGTCACAGCGCCAGAGCGGAAGCTTAATCTCGATTTAACACAACGATCATCCTGCGGGCGCCGTATCCGCCGGCAGCGCGCCGTAGATCGCTTCGGGCGCGGCGACACGCAGCGCCCAGCCGGAGTCGCCGTAGGACCAGTGCCACCATTCGCCCACGTAGTTCGTAAGGCCGGCGTCCGTCAGAGTTTTTACCAGCAAATCCCGATTGCGCTGTGCGGTGTCGCTGAGTCCTTTGAGATCGGTTGGGGCGCTTGTCTCATCCAATGCAAACGGCGAGGTCATGTCAAGCGGCTCTTGCGTCTTCGTGTCGATCAGCAAGAGATCGAATGCGCCGCCGGTGGTGTGCGGGGGCGGACACTTGTCCTCAGGCGGAGCGGACATCGTATTCGTGATCCGATGCAGGGTCGCTTTGCTCCACTCCGGATGCTTTGCGGCAAAGTCCGATTTGATTTGTTGGTATATCCAGCGCTGCTGGGCAATCGGACGGTAGCCTTCGAAGATCTGAAGCGTGACATCCGGCGGAAGCGCTTCCGCCGCCTGCGCGATCATTGCGGCGACGCTCTTGCGAACGTGCGGCACGCATTTCATCTCGTCGAACGCCGGATGCTTTTCGGCGAACGCAACGCGCGGCGAGAGAGTGCGCGGATCGACGAGCGGCTCGCCGTTATCGACAATCGGGACGGCCCGAAGCTTCGTCAGAGGCTCTCCAAACGATCGGGCCATAGAAATTATCTTCCTTGTTTAATTGAGTGACTTATCCCTGCACGTGGCGCAACCCTTCCGGGTGACCCACCCCGGCGCTTCGCGCCACCCCTCCCTTGAAGCCGGGAAGGGTTGGAAAGAAATTTTCGAACGAAAGCCGCCTGAGAAATTAACTCCGAATTACCCATCCCAGTTCCATGGGATTGGTGGCCCGAAGGGCCGGGGTGGGTCATAATGGCAAATAATTAAGATATGACGGCTTTTGTGATTGCCGCGAACTCACCCTTCAGCGCGGGGTAGAGCGAGCGATAGATTCCGTTGAAGCGGCCGTATCGCGCGTGCGTTGCGGAGTTTGCGTCGCTGGTCTCCACGGTTTGGATTGCGGCGGCGCAGGCGTCCGCCACCGTGGCGTAGGCTCCCGTTCCCACTGCGGCCAGCAGGGCGGCGCCGAGCGCGGGACCTTCATCGACTTGCAAGGTGCAGTGTGCATAGCCGGTGACATCGGCGTGGATCTGCCGCCAGACGGGCGATTTCGCGCCGCCGCCGGAAGTGCGAACTTCGGAGATGGCGATTCCCATGTCCTGGAAAATTAAGAATGTGTCGTTCAGTGCGAACGCGACGCCTTCTAGGACCGCGCGTGCGAAGTGAGCGCGGGTATGCCGAAGCGTCAGGCCGACAAAGGCGCCGCGCGCATCGGGATCGGGGTGCGGCGTCCGCTCGCCGGTGAGATACGGCAGGAAGATTAAGCCTTCGGAGCCTGCTTCGACCGTGGCCGCTTCGCCCGCGATGAGCGAGTAAACGTCCTGGCCGCTGGCGTGCGCGATCGCTGTTTCGGAGGCGTAGAACGTGTCACGCAGCCAGCGCAAGCTGCCGCCGGCGCTCAGCACAACGCCCATGGTGTGCCATTTGCCAGGAACGGCATGGCAGAAGCTGTGGACGCGCAGGCCCGGATCGGCGGCTGGGGTGTCCGAGAACGCAAATACCACGCCGCTGGTGCCGACGGTGCTGCTGACGATTCCCGTTTCGACGATGCCGCTGCCGACCGCGCCCGCAGCCTGATCGCCGCCGCCGCCGACGACTGGCGTGCCGGCGGCAAGTCCGGTGGCGGTCGCCGCGTCCGCGCTCACATGCCCCGTCACTTCAATACTCTCGGCCGAGTCCGGCATCCAGGATGCGGGAATGCCTGCTGCTGCCAGCATTTCGAGCGACCAGCGCCGATTTGCGACATCGAACAGCGCCGTTCCCGAGGCGTCGGAGACTTCTGTCGCATGGACGCCCGTCAATTTGAGGCGGATATAATCCTTGGGAAGCAGCACTTTGGCGACGCGCGCATAGATATCGGGTTCATGGTTGCGCAGCCAGACGATCTTCGGCGCGGTGAAGCCCGTAAGCACCGGGTTTCCGATCAGGCCCGGCAGGTTTTCGCGCCCCGCCTGCTCCGTGATCCAGTCACATTCGGCCTGCGTGCGCTGATCGCACCAGAGAATGGCGGGCCGCAGGACGTTGTCCTCACGGTCCAGAAAGACCGAGCCATGCATCTGGCCGCTAAGACCGATGCCCGCAATTTCCGAAGCGGCGACGCCCGATTTTGCGAGAATCTCGCGTACGCCTTGGACGACGGCGTCCCACCAGTCGGAGGGGTTTTGCTCCGCCCATTGCGGCGCGGGAGTCAGGAGAGGATAGCCGAAGGTTGCGGACGCGACAGGGCGTCCGGCGACATCCACGAGGAGCGTCTTCGTCCCACTCGTGCCGATGTCGATGCCAAGATAATAAGACATTATTCGCCGTTTTTCCGTTTCAGAGGGAGTATATTTAGAACAAATAGAGCGAGAGAGAATGGCGATAAGCGAAATGGCTCACATCAGCGCGCGGACCCAGTCCATAATCGTGCGCCCGGCCTCCAGGTGCCGTGTGGAGATTTCGCGGTCGTACATCTGCGCCGGAACGCCCTCGGCGGACTCCACCGTGCGGGCCGTGAGGAAGTCCGCGTTCAGCTCGGCGGCGGCGTTCATCACTTCCAGGGGCGCATGCAGCGCATTGGCGCTCTGGATGATATTGTGTCCGCGCGGGTTCTTTTGGAGTCGCAGAATGCAGGCGGCGCGCAGACACTTCTCAGCCGTCTGCTGCGCGAAAAACACGGCGGCGTAGTAAATCCCGGCATCGTGCAGCGTCACCGCCGTGGCGTAGTCCGATTTGGCCTGCGCCCAGTTGTTCTGCGCCGTCGACCGTTCGATCAGCCAAGCGTCCTGGTCCTTCTCATCCGGCATTTTGCATTTCCTTATTGCGTACGAGACGCCTCAGTGATCCCCGCAGAGCCATCCCTTGGCTCTCTCAATCACGATTGGGATAATTTCTGCATTCCGCGCCGCGTTTCCTTCTGGTATTCCCATAAACTTATCTAGGGTATATCCGTAGGAATATGCCTCCCAAACGTGGAACATAACACCCAAGCGCATCGTATACTAAATCCAATTGGAAATTCTCGGAGGCCGGAACGGATGCCAGTTTCTCTCGGCGGCGCGCCATCACCCAAATCTCGCGGCAAGGCGCCGCAAGCAGGCGACGCCGCGCCCGACCTCGCACTGACGGCGACGGACGGCTCCGCGATCCTCCTCTCCGAGCTTTGGGAGCGACGGCCGATCGTGGTCGTGTTCCTGCGTCACTATGGCTGCACGTTCTGCCGCGAACAGGCGGCGTGGCTGCGACGTGATTACGCAAAGTTTCAGGCGGCCGGCGCGGAAGTCGTCGCCATCGGCCAGGGCGATCCCAAAACCGGCAAGGCGTTCCAGATCCTGCTCAGCCTGCCCTACCCGCTTCTCGTGACCGGCAACGACCTTGCGCCCTACCAAGCCTACGGCCTCGACCGGGGCACGTTCAGTCAGCTCTTCGGCTGGCGTTCCTTTGTGCGCGGCGCGATTGCGACACTGCGGGGGCATTTCATCGGCAGGCTTTCCGGCAACGGCTTCCAAATGCCGGGAACGTTCGTGATCGACACGGGCGGCCGTATCCAATTCGTCCACAGACACGCCTACGCGTCGGACAATCTCAGCAACGACATTTTACTTCGCGAGCTGGACAAGCTTTCGAAGCCCAGCGCCATCTCACCCACACCACGATAAAAGGACACTGCTCACCATGCGTATTCACTGGTCACTAGGAATTTCAGCCGTTCTGATCTGCGCTGTCGGCGCCGCAAGCGCCGCGCACAAGTCGCCTCCCAAGATGAAAGCAAAGCCGGCGTCGAGCGCCAAGCAGGTCGCCGACGGCAAGGCGATGATCACAAAATAAAGCTGCAACGGCTGCCACTCCGCCGACCTCAAGGGCAAGCCCGGCTTCTCCCCCAGCCTGCACTGGTCGAGTCTTTCCAAGCAGTACGACGCCAAATCCTTCGCCGTCGTGATGGACACCGGCATGGACCCGCACGGCCACCTCGTCAAGAAGCCGATGCCGGTCTACCATCTGAAGCCCGCCCAAAGCGCGGCGCTGCTGGCGTACCTGAAAACCCAGAAGTAGAAAATTTCTTGCAGAGGGGCTTGCAATTTCCGTGGCTGCGGGGTAATATACTCCTCGTCAGCCGCACGGGGGATTAGCTCAGTTGGTAGAGCGCTTCAATGGCATTGAAGAGGTCAGCGGTTCGAACCCGCTATCCTCCACCACCCTGTAAATAAAAGAATTAAGAATCTAAACAGCCTTCGCAATCTTAGAATTGCGAAGGCTGTTTTAGTTTATCATACAGTTTATTCAAATAAAAATTGCTAAGTACCTAAGCAAAAGAAATCCGATATTCTTGGCCAATTTTGGCAGGGGCTCGACCTTGTTGAGGTGCGGACAATTAAGGCGGCAGGAAGAAAAGGCGCAGTCCTTGCTTCTTCCACTGCGCTTGCATTTCTCGAATGATTTTCACGCGATGAATGCTGGCATTGTCTAGGACAATCACAGTCAATTTGGTGATTTGGCTGGCAATCATATCAAGACTGTAGATCATGTGCCGAGCCGTGATAGACTCGCATCCCAGAAAGCATCGAGTATTCTGAATGCATCCTCAAAGATCCGGCAACTAAAACAGCGCTGTATGGTCTATATAAGCGTGAAGGAAACTCCCTTTGAAGGAGATTAGATAATCGTGGGAAACCAAGTGGGTCTATTGAAGTTTTTAGTATCAGACTCAGGAAAGATCCTTGTAGGCTTTGTACTTACGACTGTATTGGGGAGCTTGATTACGTATTTCGTTCAGCGCATCTCGTGGCAACGCCAATCGAGATTGGAATTATTCCGGCAACGAACGAAGGATGGGACTGATTTACTCGAACGACTATCATCAATGATTGATCGACGTGCATATCGTCTCCAGCGCCTGCTCTGGGCGATAGAAGAAAATCGAAACTATAAGACTATCGCGGAGCGAGAGCGAGAGTATTACGAAGTAGTTATCGAATGGAACGAAAATCTCCGTTCAATGCACAATGGGATTCGGCTTCTCATTGGTGAGGATGAAGCTGTCTCGTTTCTTGAATACGAAGATGATTTTCGCGAGTCACCGCAAAGTCTTCATTATATGTTTGTCGTGGCCCATCGAGCGGTCCTATATGCAAAGAAAAATCCAGACGCTGTGTTCAAGGCTCGTCAAGCGGTCGATGAAGTATTCTGGAAACTTGCAGACTTTTTGTACGACGCCACAACTGTATTTACCAAGCGTTCGAGTTCGCTTCATTTGCTTGACTTCAGTCTGGCGATAGCCCCGGACGCAAAAAAACGGCAGACGGCGAAGCGACGTTCGACTTTACCGTCGGAGCGTCTCAGTGTTGCCAAGCTTCACGAATTTGAGAACAAGAGCCCTTTACACACGCCAAAGCCGCAAACGGACTAATGGGCCAGCCGCATGGTCAATTATGCTGCGCCCGATTTTTCTGGATTATTGGACGTCACATAATTACGCCGCCGGTAGCTCCAGTGGTTACGGTTCTATCTTGGTTCGCGGTTCGATATATTCAGCAACGTACGGTAGGCTCGCCTTCAATTCGTCAACCACTGGCTGGTACAACGCAAACGCGCCGGCATGCGTTGTGAGAAAGTCGCAATATGCGAAAAGGCGTATTATCTCGCGGGCGTTGATGAAGTGTACGTTCCCACTCAATTCCGGGCCATCGTCCAGAAAATCCTCGATCCGAAACGGAGATCGATCCGGGCTCCCGTCATTCAAATTGAAGATAATGGTGGACTGTCCATCTCTCTCCCAAATTGCCGTCCCCGGATCATCATGGAAGTACCATTGGTGTTCCAACATCTCGTTGACATAATCGATCATGAGAGGGAGGATCAGCCGCAGCTGCTCCCATCGGCGCGACGATATGTCGTTGGCAAACTTCGATTCGTTGTCGAATGCGTAAAATAGTTCGTATCCCAAATCCGCTCCCCAATCCGTCTGTCCCACAAAAAGCACGCGTAGTGAAATTACTAGGCAAGCAGGCGCGAGAATACACTATTATATCATGGCGAGCCTGGAATTCACTGATCATGTTGTTCCTTGGCCGGCGAATTCCGTGATATAATTGAAAGCCTTGTAGGTTACCAAAAAACGACGTTGATAACCGATCGTGGTGATCCCTCAGACGAACAATGCTTGGCCTTATTGATTCCGTTTGCCTTCCTCTGGAGAACTAGATGTCCATCATTAGTGCTGCCGCCATTATTCACAACATACTTCCAGTTGCTAAGCAAGACGCCGAAATTGCCGATATTTTGTCGGCGAAGTTGGCGGTGCTGGCGCAATACGGCGACTTTCATGGCGTTGAAGAGGTCAGTGGCTCGAACCCGCTATCCTCCACCACCCTCTGATACAATCTAAAAACGCCGTCTCAATTCAAATTGAGGCGGCGTGTTTTCACGTGTACCGTCGCCGTAATACCCCGAAACGCAAAGCGCTAGCATCAGCAGGAACCAGCCAGCCATACGGCGAATATTCCTCTAAGATGATCACGAGCAAATCATGGCGAATTACTCTCCTCGGCGGCCTTTCGGCAGAGCGCATACGCGGTTTTGGACGCAGACGATCACAACTCTGCTGAAGATGGGAATACTGAAGAATTCAGACGTGCGATCCACCATATCCATCTTCGATGCGCCCAAGGCGGGGCGGTAATGACACTAGCACAATCCATCACCGCAGAGCAGCAGGCGGTGCAAACAATCGCCGCCCTTCTCCCCGACGCTCGCCAGGATATTAATGTCATTCCTGTTCTCGCAGCGCGAGAAGAAGTTTTGGCGAAGTTCGGCGCGGTCTTCCAGCCGCAAAACATCGGCTCCTTGGAGCTTCGGCAATATCGAGATTTTCTCAAATTTGAGAATAATAAGCATTGGCCGGGGTTTGAGCGGCAAGAGTATGAAGCGAAGGATATCGAGCCGCTGCGCGAACATCTGTCGTACTTGGTCGATGAGAGTGAGCCGCTCTCCGAACGTCTCAATCGCGCTGTCCAGCAAGTTCCCGGACTGCGCCCGGCCATCGCGACGGCGATCCTTCATATCGCTTATCCGTCGAAGTACGCGCCCTGGAACCGAACATCCGAGCAGGCGCTCGCACGTCTGGGCCTGAAGCCCAAGTTTGAGCGCGACGCCACCGCCGGAGAAAAGTACGAAGCGATCAACGCCACGATCCTGGCGCTGGCCGATGCGCTGAAACTGCATCCGTGGGATCTGGACGCCATTTTCCGCTACTTCGTCACCGGTCCCAGTCAGGATGAAGATACGGAAGGCCTGGAAATCAAGCCGTCCCTGACCTCGATCCTCTCCGACGTGCTCCGCTTACAAAAGCAATCCGCAGAGCGTGAATCGATTGGGGTGATGCAAAGGCGAGGCAGGCTGATCGTGCGCACTGCGCCGGGGTTTATGAAAGAGTACATCAATCCCCTTCGGTTTCCTAGTTATCGCTTCCAGTGCAAAGGCTCCAATGGCGCTGGAAGTAACTCCCGGGTTCCCTCAGTCCGCATCTACTCCAAGTCGGCGGCGCCCACGGCGGCCTCGGGCTGTTCGCTCTTCTATCTCTTTGCCGCCGACGGCTCGGCGGTGTATTTGTCGCTGAACCAGGGCGCCAAAGACCAGATCGACCGTGTCGGCGAGACCCGGGCGCTCTTACAGGAGAAAGGCTTCTCCGCGCGCGAACTTAAGACCGAGATCCATCTGCACGATCCCAAAAATCAAGCGGGCAAGACTTATGAAGCAGGCAACATCTTTGCGATCGAATACCAGCTTCCCTTGCCGGACGAAGATATTCTGCACGAAGACCTGTCGGACATGCTGCACGGGCTTGACACCATTTACTTGGGCAAAGACGCCCCCGCGAGCGTAATACGCCGTCAGGAGCACAAGTACGAGCCTGCTGCTCCCAGTGCGCCAGGGGAGGTTCGCGAAACGCCGCCCGTTTATGCCATCGCGCCCCAAATCGCTTCTTCATACACCGTCGATCAATGCGCGGACGAGACAGGGATTGACAAGGAAACCATTGCGCAGTGGCTGCGCGCGATCGAGCGCAAGGGTCAGGCGATCCTCTACGGTCCTCCCGGAACGGGAAAGACATTCGCGGCTCAGCGGCTGGCGAAGGTATTGATTTCCGAAACCGAAGGCTTCATCGAGCTCGTGCAGTTTCATCCATCGTATGCCTATGAGGACTTCGTGTACGGCATCCGCCCCACTCCGGGCGCGGCGGGTACGCTCAATCTGGAGCCAGTCGCAGGCCGCTTCGTCAATTTCTGCCGGAGGGCGCAGGGCGTGAACGGCAAGTGCGTGCTGATCATTGATGAGATCAACCGCGCCAATCTCGCGCGTGTATTCGGCGAGCTGATGTACCTTCTGGAATATCGGCAAGAAACGATTGACCTTGCCCTCGGCGTCCCGTTCTCCATTCCGGAAAACGTCGTTCTCATCGGCACGATGAACACGGCGGACCGATCCATCGCAGTCGTTGACCACGCACTGCGACGGCGTTTTGCGTTCTGCGCGCTCACTCCCAATTATGAAACACTGCGAAGATTCCACGCAGAGACGGATTTCCCAGTGGACGGTCTGATCCGTCTTCTGGAAAACATCAACGACGCCATTGAGGATCCACACTATCATCTTGGGATCAGCTACTTTATGAGGACGGATCTGGCTAGCCATCTTCAAGACATCTGGACCACCGAAATCGAGCCCTATTTGGAAGAGTACTTCTTCGATCAGCCTCAAGTCGTGACTTCTTACCGATGGCCTCAGGTCCAGGGTCAAATCATCCATGGCTAACCGTCAAACCATACGCCTTTCGGAGCGCAGGCCCAAACATCTGCGGCGTTCCGAACTGTCGGAAGAACTGGCGGTTCGCCTATCCCGCAAGTACCCCAGCGCCGTCACCGTAGAGTTCCCCACCCCGCTCAATGGCGAGCGCTGGACGATCACCTCCCAGGGTTGGATCGGCTACCTGCCGGTGTCGCCGGAATGCATGGTGGAGATCACGCCGCGCATTCAGATCGACAATCTCTTTCGAATGCTGGAATACGCTTACCGCCTCAAAAGCTTCCAGATCTTCCCCGGCGTGATTCATGTCCAGTCGATCGAAGCATTCTTCGACCGCCTCGCCCGCGTCTTGGCTGACCTGGCGATCGCGCGGCGACGGCGCGGACTTTACCGGGAATATGTGCCGGCGCACGACGAACTTCCCTACGTTCGTGGTCGTGTGAACTTTGTACGGCGCACGGAGCAGCCCTGGCGCACGCGGCTGGATTGTGAGTTTGAAGAGCATACGGCCAATATCGCCGACAACCAGATCATCGCCTATTGTCTGAAATGGATCGCCAAAAGCGGGCGCTGTTCGCAAGCGACCGCGCCGCATGTTCGCCGCGCGTACCGGATGTACGCATCGGAAATCGATGTCCCTCGGTTCGATCTCAAAGCGTGCATCGGTCGCTTCTACAACCGGCTTAACCAGGACTACGAGCCGATCCACGGCCTTTGCCGCTTCTTCCTGGAGCACGCCGGGCCACGTCTCGAATCCGGCGACCATACCATGCCGCCGTTTGCCGTCAATATGGATCGGCTGTTTGAGATGTTCGTGGCGGAGTGGCTCGCCGCGCATCTGCCGCCGTCCCTGCGCTTGAAAGCCCAAGAATCCGTCCAGCTCGACCGGGACAATACCCTTCGGTTCAGCATCGATCTGGTCATCTACGATCGGGAGAAAAACACTCCTCGCGCCGTGCTCGACACGAAATACAAGCGGCCCAAAGCGCCGGACACAGCAGATGTCGCTCAGGCAGTAGCGTACGCCGAGTCGAAGAGTGTGAAATTGGCGGCGCTGATTTATCCTGAGCCTCTGCCGCGATCGTCGAAGATTATCGTTGGGCAAACGCGCGTGGAAACACTGGAGTTTGATTTGACGAAGAATCTGGAAGAATCCGGCCCCATATTCCTCGCTCAGCTGATGACGCTTATGTCATAGCATCTACTCTTCCAGACGGCCCCCCAGGTGCTTCGCGAGAAACTTTTCGATCGCCTGATAAAACTTGAGACGGTTCTCGGGCTTGGCGAAGGTGTGACCTTCATC
>JAOQAA010000524.1 GCA_025963815.1 Capsulimonas sp. | reverse complement strand
GGCGACCCGCTGGATATTCTCGTGCTGATGGACGCGCCTGTCTTTACGCGCTGCCTGGTGGAAGGGCGCTTGATTGGCGTCATTGAAGCCGAGCAGACCGAGCGGGATGGGAAGACGATGCGCAATGACCGGCTGGTCGCCGTGGCGATCCAGTCATACACGCATGGAAGGCTCAAGGCGCTCAAGGATCTGGACGAAAACTTTGTCGATCAGATCGAGCATTTCTTCGTTTCGTACAATCAGATGGCGGGGAAAGAGTTCAAGCCGACGGGACGTTTTGGGCCGGACCGCGCGCAGCAGTTGGTGGACGCAGGCGTCAAAAAGTTCGATCAATCACAGTCATAAGGATCACTGCATGGAGTATGTCAATCTTGGTAAGTCGGGTCTGAAGGTGTCGCGCATCTGTCTGGGATGTATGAGCTATGGCGATCCCAACCGTGGGCCGCACCCATGGAGCCTGGACGATGCGCAGAGCCGGCCGTTTATTGCGCGCGCTTTGGAGCTTGGGATCAACTTCTTCGATACGGCGAACGTCTATTCGGCGGGCTCCAGTGAAGAGATCCTGGGCCGCGCGATTAAGGACATCGCGCAGCGCGAGGAGCTGGTGATCGCGACCAAAGTCCATGGCCGTATGCGCCCCGGCGCGAACGGCGCGGGCCTGTCGCGCAAGGCGATCTTCGCGGAGATCGACGCCAGCCTTCAGCGCCTCGGCACGGATTATGTGGACCTCTATCAAACGCATCGCTGGGACTACGACACGCCCATCGAAGAAACTCTGGAAGCGCTGCACGATGTGGTGAAGGCGGGCAAGGCGCGCTACATCGGCGCGTCGTCGATGTACGCCTGGCAGTTCTGCAAGGCGCTTTATCTGTCCGAGCAGAACTATTGGACGATGTTCGTTTCGATGCAGAACCACTACAACCTTCTGTACCGGGAGGAAGAGCGGGAGATGATCGGGCTCTGCCTTGCGGAAGGCGTCGGTGTGATCCCCTGGAGCCCCCTGGCGCGCGGCCGCCTGGCGCGTCCGTGGGAAGATGAGCCCAGCACCTCGCGCGGCGAAACGGACGAGTTCGGCAAAACTCTCTACAAGCGCACCGAAGAAGACGATCATAAGGTCGTGGACCGTGTCGGCGCCATCGCCGAAGCGCGCGGCCTTCCGCGCGCGCAGATCGCGCTCGCCTGGCTGCTGCAAAAGCCCGGCGTCACGGCGCCGATTGTCGGCGCGACCAAACCGCATCACCTCGAAGACGCCGTCGCCGCGCTTTCAATCGCACTGACGCCGGAAGAGATTCAGTCGCTGGAAGAGCCATATACCCCGCACCCGGTGCTTGGGTTCGCATAGGGGACAATTATGTCGAGCCTAACGATTTCGCCGGATAAATATCTTGCCACAGAGCGAGCATCAGATCTCCGGAGTGAATATATTTCCGGAGAAGTCGTGACCATGGCCGGCGCAAGCAATCGTCATGAAACCATCGTGATAAATCTTGTGGGACAACTTAGCAATAAGCTGCGGCGGACGTCATGTCGTCCGTTAGGTGGAGGCCTGCGTATTCGTATTCGAGAGGCGAATTATCTTTATGCAGATCTGACCATTATCTGCGGCGCTATAAAACTCGTGGACGACGGTCATGACGACATGCTGCTCAACCCCAGGGTGATATTCGAAATACTTTCGAAAACGACCGAGGACAGAGATCGCGGCGTCAAATGGCGCCTTTATCAGCAAATTCCATCATTAGAGCATTATGTAATTGTCGATCAAGTTACGGCGCGTGTTGAAATTTACACGCGCCGTGCGGATGTCGATTGGCTGTTGCACACGGAGACGGGGCTTGAAGGACAATTCTCTCTCTCCGCAATCGGCGTGACGCTTTCCCTTGCCGACCTTTACGAAGATGTGGCGCTAGAACCGGATCCTCTGATATCCTAGCGCCTGTTTTCTGATCGACTTTTCCCATTTTTACGGCGCGTTCACAATCATCGCCGCTCCCGAAGAGCATTCCCACGAATAGATCGTTCCGTCGGATGTGCGGGAGAACCAGTTCGCCCAGACCTGGCCGGAGGAGTTGCGTTCCGCCCATGCTTGATTCGCATTGGTATCCAGCCAGATATTAAAGGTCGAGTCGCCGGTCGCGTACTTCCCAGCCCATCGCGCGAATATTCCCTTAAAACCCGCCGCGTCGTTTGTCCCAGTTCCCTCAATGTTCAAGATCCCATTCGTGCAGAGTGCGCTTTGTGTCTCCTGGATGGCTTTTTTCGCTTCTGCCCGATGGCCGAGCAGGGTGGCCGCGCCAATCAGCGTGCCCTGGTTATAGGTGAACTCCGCCCAGCCGACAACGCCGCCGCTGCTGATGTTGTCGGCGATGCGATACTTCGAGAGATCGCAGACACAGGAATTGGAGAGAAACCCGGTCCAGAGGGTGTTGGCGGCGGTTGTATTTCCCAGTAAATAGGCGGCGATGGCGCCGGGGCCATTCACGCAGGCATTTTTGGATGTCTTGGCGGTGGTCCACCATAGACCGGGGATGACGTTGGTGTCATAGGCGCGCGCCCAGACTTTGTTGAAATTGCTGAGAGCGTACGACTTGAATGTGGCGTTGCCGCTGCGGGCGAAGGCAATGCAGGCCCAGAGGATATCGTCGTTGAAGGTGTTGCCGGACCAGTCCGTTCCATAGGTCGCGATAAACCCATTGCACAGCGCGGTCACGGCGCCGCTGTATTTGCTGTTGACTGCGGCGGCGTCCTCCATCAGTTCAATTTCTTCAGCATAGTGCCAGAACTGATTCCCCGTAGTATGAGTGTTCGTGTTGTAGAAGGTTCCGTTGCTGTTGTAAAACGCATTGTTGTAGCAGTCCATCGCCAGCGTTTTGTCCGGGCCGGCTGCGTGCGCCCCGATTGCGCAGGAGAGCGTGCAGATCGCCGCCAAAGCCGTCGATTGCATTTTGTTAAGAACGACACTGTTTCTAAACATGGGAGCTCCTTATCAGACGATCTGTATTGTGTTTATAGCATATATACTGAATTGGAAATAAAAATAGACACTGGCTGCCCGCGATCATCATTGCGCGGGCAGCCAGTGTTCATGGTTACGGCCGGTGACCGTTGAGATTGGTTACTTCCATTCCGGAATGTTGCCGACCGCAGCGGCGTCACTGGTCTGCTGTGCTGCATAAGCATTTGGGCCGTATGCGTCCCAGTAGTCCTGGGTGATCGAGGCGGCGGGTCTCATCGATTTGACGTGGCCGTCGAAGAACAGGAAGTTCGTCATTCCGCCTCCATGGCCTTGAATGCAGGAGGTCGAAGTGCCGCCCTGCGGAATACCGCTGGAAGTACAGGAGTAACCGAGGTACACAGGCGCGGTGTCGGGGAACATAACGCGCGTCTCCGCCATCATAATCGTGCCCGCAGGTTTGTCGAGCATGGAAATCGCGCCCGAATTTTTGTCGCAGGAGCCGTCTCCGACGCACGGCCAGAACCGACCGCCGTTACCCGTGTTGCCGGTTTCGTTGAGACCTGCCCAACCGTTGACAGCATAAGAGCGGGGGAAGCGTGTCGTTTCATCCCCGCCAGCTCCTCCGGTAAAGCTGGGATTGTTGATCCCCCACCAGACAGGAGATTGGTCGGACCAAACGGAGGTGTTATCCGGGCAGACAAATACCCCGCCTGTGCTATGGGTGGTATAAGGCTGACCGTTGTTGTAAGCCATTCCGCCGTTTTTCACGTAGGGATAGATGCCGTCCTTCCAGGTCAGGTTTTTTGCGGAAAAATCTCCGGCGACAAACACGCGATTGAATGGGCCCTTCTCATCGTAATCCTGGAAATACTGCATGAATCCCAGGCCCAACTGCTTCTGGTTTGAGAGACAGGAAATCGTGCGCGCCTTTTCTCTCGCCTGTGCAAAGACCGGGAATAGGATTGCAGCCAGAATCGCAATGATTGCGATAACGACGAGCAATTCGATCAGAGTAAAACCGGCAGCCGAATTGGATTTTTTACGAAACATCTTTTTTATTTCTCCCCATTGATTTTATACCAGGTCAAACTAGGTTTGCCAAATAGTAGCTTAGCAGCAGCAATTCAAAACGTAACGATCAGACGATAATATATAGATTGCTATTCATGCGAATATATAAAAACTCTTAATTGCGAATATGATAGATAAGCCCTCCTTTAGCCATGATGCCTTCTGTGAGACCATAAGAGGACAAACGGTCTGTGTTCGACGATCTAAACGATTTTTGTGTGTACCAAAACAAAAAATCGACTGTAAACGTATTCATAAGGAATACTGGGACATATTCATAACGAAACAATACAATTCATATCTAAATGTATCGTAGTCTCGTCACTTCTTATGTCTCATATATTAGCATGGAGCGAGCCATCTGTCAAGTAAAATTTCTTTTGACTTGGCTCCATATTTGATTTATGGATCGCGAGTTTTATGTTTTGGACCACTATGGGCACAAAGGCAGAGGGCTGCCCATCTGGGAGAGGTGTGGATTGGGCCTGGTTTGATTGATAGGATGGAGTGACAATGACGAAGGCGCGCACGCCCACAGCCGGGATGCTGTGGGCGTTCATATTCTGAGTTTTATTTGATCTGGCGCGTGGCGTCCAGAGCGTCGTCCGTGGAATCGGGGTGGCGCTGCGCAACGGGGATGCGCTCGGGAAATGCTTCGCTCGGGACGTCATGTACGACATTCACGCCGGGTTCCGACGCGTGGGCGAGGGCTTCTTCGGAATCGAACTTGCCGTTGGTCTCATCCTCATCATCGTAATCGTCCAGCTCTTCGCCGTCGGCGACTGCGCGGCCTTGATACTGCAGGGCCTGGTCGGGGATTTCTTCGACTTGGAATCCGTCGCGGCCCAGATCCTGGGGCAGATGCGTTCCGAAACCGCGTGCGATGCCTTCGACGGTTCCCGTCTGGTCCGTGCCCCAGGCGCTTTCGTCCACGGCGCTGGAGTAACGGTCCGAGGGATCGTTGCCGGCGTCTTCGTCTGGATCCGCGGAGAGCATTTCGCTTTCAAAATCGCTTTCACCGCCGTCCGCGCCGCCGACGCTCTTTTCCGCCGGCGTCAGGAAGACGGCGTCGCCGGCGTGCGCCTCCACGATATCGCCGAGTGCTCCGACTTGCGCGGTGTCTTCATCGAATAGCTCATGGTGGATGCTGCTATGTTTGTCTAATCTAGGATCGCTCATTTTGAAGCCGTTTGCTCCCTTCATGCTTTCCTGCAATTGTACCCAAGCGCCGTAAGTTGACAAACACCTGCCTTTCGGCTAAAATTAGGAGTTTTTACGGGCGCGCTTTCCGTGATCAAAGACGCTGAAGCCCCGAACACAGCAGTCGTGAACGGAGGGAAAGAAATGAAGCTGGCAGTCCTTACGGATGAAATCGACAACGATCTGGGCCATGCGCTGGAAGTGATGGCCGAGTACGGCGTCACAGGCGTGGAGCTGCGGCAGATTTGGGATAAGAACATCGTGGATGCGCCGGAGGATTACTGGCGTCGAGCCAAGGATCTGATCGACGCACGCGGCATGCATGTGGTCGGAATCGCTTCCCCATTCTATAAATGCGACCTCCCGGGCGAGGAAGTCGATGGGCCTCTCGGCGCCATGCACAGTGCTTCGGCGCGTGGCTTGGGTGATCAAATCAGCGTGCTGGAGCGCGCGATTGCGGCGGCGAAGTTTTTCGATACCGACCTGATCCGTGTGTTTTCTTTCTGGAAGCGCGGAACGCTGACGCCGATGGTGGAAGACCTCATCGTCGATGCATTCGCGGAGCCGGTGGCGCTTGCGGAGCGCGAGGGCGTCATTCTTGGCCTGGAAAACGAGCACTCCTGCTATCTTGGAACCGGCGCCCAAACCGCGCGCGTATTGGAAGAGATCGGTTCGAAATCGCTGCGCTCGATTTGGGATCCAGGCAACGCCTTCTTTGACGGCGAAAAGCCCTTCCCGACTGGATACGAATCGATCAAGGACTTCATCGTGCACGTGCATGTAAAGGACGCCTTTGTTCCCACGGGAAAACTGACGCCCTCGTGGACCGTCGTGGGCGAAGGCGCGATCGATTGGGCCGGTCAGATTCAAGCCCTGCGCGATTCCGGTTACGAGGGATATCTCTCGCTGGAAACCCATTACGAAGATGGAACGAAGGAAGCGGCGTCCCGCGCGTGCCTGGAAGGCTTGATCAAGCTCCTGGGACCGAATCATTAATCTCGAATAGGCGGCGATGCCTGAAGTAGGAAGAATAAAGATGTCTTTGAATACGATGCGCGAGTCGTTTAAGCGCACGGGCCCGTGGCTGATGGGGATCGTTACCGCGGCGATGGTGATTACGACCGTGAGTGGCGGATTTAATTCGCACAGTTCTTTGACGCAATCCGCCGCAAGTGACGACGATGTCGTCGCGACCGTCAACGGTCTCGATATCAAGCGGTCCGAGTACGATAAGCAATTCGACAACCTCCGTCAGCAGCAGGTGATGATGGGGCAGCCCGCCAGCATCATGCAGGACGGCATTATGGGTGTCCAAAGCTTTGAGCAGCTTGCGCAGGCCAAGATTGAGATGCAGACGGCGGAGAAGCAGGGGCTGACGGTTTCAGACGACGAAGTGACGAAGGAACTGGAAGACCGCGCCACGCAGCTTGACGTCCGTACGAAGCTTGGGCTTTCCAAAACCGCCACCCTGTCGGAGATTGACGCTGCGTTCGCCAAGAACGGCGGCCCAACGTTTACTCAGCGAATGGACAAAGACGCCGTGCGCCAGTCCATTCTTCTGAAAAAGCTTCAGGATAAGGTCAAAAAGCAGGCTCCCGTCACCGAACAGGATGTCCGTAACTCCTATCGTCAGTACCACACTCGCCATATTTTGATCGATAACAAAAAGCGCAGCGACGAACAGGCGCAAAAGCAGGCGCAGGAAATTTTGGCGAAGGCCAAGGCGCCCGGCGCCGATTTCGGCGCTCTCGCCAAACAGTATTCGGACGACCCTGGAACCAAGAACAAGGGCGGGGACGACGGCTGGGTCGATCAAAAAACAGGCTATGTTGAAGAA
>JAOQAA010000509.1 GCA_025963815.1 Capsulimonas sp. | reverse complement strand
CATCTTTGTTGAAGCCGTAGGAGATGACGCTATTCGGCAGTGTCGCGGTCGTTGGGTCATCGGGACACTTGAAAAGCTCGCGGCTCTTGACGTACGGATATACTTGGCCAGCCCATCCAGGGTAATTGGCGTCCACCGGCGTCGCGACGCCGTCCCAGTTGCTAAGGCGGAAAACGATCTCGTCGTTGTCCTGCGCATATTGCATGATGCCGAGACCAAGCTGCTTCTCGTTGCTCATACATGCGGTCTGGCGGGCCTTCTCACGGGCCTTGGCGAAGACAGGGAAAAGGATGGCGGCGAGAATCGCGATAATGGCTATGACGACGAGCAGTTCTATCAAGGTAAACCCTTGAAATGCGGGGCGGCGTGACTTCATGAATTTCCTCTTTCCGTATACATGGCTCGCTTACGTTGCGCTCTTACGAAACGCGAATATCGGGCGGCGAAAACGTCTGTGATTTCTCTCTGCATCCATAGAGATATTATTCGTAAAAATGTTTCGACTTTCTATTAGACCATGTTTTTAATTTTTTGTTCAGAAAAATCAACCGGTTACCGGGATTAATTTTTTCGCTCGTGACGCTCCGCGTTTGTCAGGCAGGAACTCCGGCGCGGCCCGCCGAATGTGGCCCTATGATGAAATTAGGCGTAACGACACTGGGCTGTCCGAATTGGACCCTCGATGAAATCCTGACGAACGTGAAGGCGTACGGTTACGACGGCGTGGAGCTGCGCGGGATCGGCCCGGACCTGGACCTGACCCAATCTCCACACTTCGCGACCGAAGCCGAAACCGAGCGCAGCCGGCGGCGGTTCGCCGACGCCGGATTAGAAATCTCGACGCTGGATTCCTCAGTCACTCTGGCGCAAACGGACGCCGCCAAGCGGGAAAGCAATCTCCAGCACGGGCGCGAAACGATCGATCTGGCCGCTCGCCTTGGCGTTCCCTTCGTGCGTGTTTTCGGCGGCGGAGAAGATCTGAGACTGGAAGAATCCGAAGACCTCGTCGCAGCCGGCCTCGCCGAGCTTGGCGCGTACGCTTTCAGCACCGGGCAGGACGTCTCCGTTCTTCTGGAAACCCACGACGCCTTCAGCACCGGCGTCCGCGTCGCCGCCGCCATCGCCCGCGCCGCCCATCCCCGCGCCGCCGCCCTCTGGGACCTGCACCACCCTGCGCGCCACGGCGAGGCGACCGCCGAAACCTACCACGCCCTCGCGCCCTACACTCGCTCCACGCACGTCAAGGACAGCCGCGCGGGCGGAACATACTGTCTCTGCGGCGAGGGGGATATCCCCCTGCGCGAGATGATCGGCCTGCTGCACGCCGGCGGGTACGACGGCTATCTGACATTGGAGTGGGAAAAGCGGTGGATTCCGGAGTTGCTGGAGCCAGAGGTAGCGTTCTCGCAATACGCGAAGGTGCTGCGGGGATGGCTGAGAGAGTTAGATTAACGCTGTCGCATCGCCACAAACCAGACTGGCTTGAACGACGCCGGACGCGCGGAGTAGGTCTTCTCGCTTGGCAGTGCAATCGCGCTCAAAAATCCACCCATGCCGCAGCCGGTGTCGATCCCGATGTAACCTTTGGAGGTGGCGTGCGTTACCTTGGGCATCGGCGTGTGGCCGCGGATGACGGTTTGTGTCCAGACGCGCTTTTCGACGCCCGTCACGCGCTCCCAGCGCCAGCGGGCGGGGACCTGGCGCGCCAAGGGCTGGGCAAGATCCCAGCCGGCGTGGGTGAAGATGTAATCGTCGGTGATGTAAAACGGCAGCGTCCACGCTTCCGCCTGGAAGTAGAAACGGGCGTGGGATTCGGGGATGGATTGCGGATCGCCGGGGCGGATCGGGTATCCGGCGGCTTCGTAGGAGTCTAATGTTGTCTGACCGCCCATGCCGGTCATTATGGACATGTCTCCAGACTCGAGAAACATCATCATCGCTTCTTCGTGGTTGCCTTGGAGACAAACCTTGCGGCAGCGGTCGAATTGGATGACTTGCTCGATGCAGTCGAAGGGGTTGCGGCCTTGTCTGTTGATCAGGTCGCCGAGGAAGATCACAAGGTCGGTGGGTTCGAGCGGGAGTTTGGCAAGAAGCGTGCGGAGCGCCTCGGCTTCGCCGTGGACATCGCCGATGGCGTAGATCATGGGGTCGGAGGCCCTCATCCCCCAGCCCCTTCTCCCAATTCTGGGAGAAGGGGAGCCAGAGTTTTTGAGTTTATTAAGATTTTAAGAAACAAAATCTCAATCATAAATCGGACTCCCCCTCTCCCTAAATTGGGAGAGGGGGCCGGGGGGTGAGGGCCGCAGATGGACCGAAGTTCTTACTTCTTGCTCAGAGCCAGTTCGCGGACGCTGTCCAGTTGGCCGGCGGAGCCGAGGGCTTCGGAGCGGCTGACGATGAACTTGGCGTACTCGGGGATGAAGATCTTGCCCGAGCTGCGCAGGTCGAAGTCTTCGGGCTTGGCCAGGAAGAACTCGCGCAGAACGCGGGTCCAGACCAGGCGGCCGTCGGTGTCAATGTTGACCTTACAGACGCCCAGCTTCGCGGCGGGCAGGTACTGCGCAATGTCGACGCCCTTGGCGCCGGCCTTCAGCTTGCCGCCGGCGGCGTTGATGCGTGCGACTTCGTCTTCCGGGACCGAGCTGGAGCCGTGCATGACCAGCGGGACGCCGGGGAGCTGCTTCTGGATCGCTCCGACGACATCGAAGTGGATGCCCTGGCCGCCGCTGAACTTGTAGGCGCCGTGCGAAGTGCCGATGGCGCAGGCCAGGCTGTCGCAGCCGGTCTGCTCGACGAAGATCTTCGCTTCGTCAGGATCAGTCAGGTGCGCGTTCTTCTCATCGACCTGAATGTCTTCCTCAACGCCGCCCAGTTGGCCCAGTTCGGCCTCGACGCTGATGCCCTTGGCGTGAGCGCGCTCGACGACACGCTTGGTGATGGCGACATTCTCTTCGAACGCGTCGTGGGAGGCGTCGATCATGACCGAGGAATAGAATCCGCTGTCGATACAGTCGTAGCACGTCTGCTCATCGCCATGGTCGAGGTGGACCGCGAAGACGGCTTCCGGGAAGATCTCGTCGCAGGCGCGGATGATGCCTTCGAGCATCCGCTTGTCGGTGTACGCACGCGCGCCCTTCGAAATCTGAATGATGAACGGGGACTTGGCGTCGATGTTGCCCTTGAAAAGGCCCATCGCTTGCTCCGCGTTATTGATGTTATAGGCGCCGACGGCGTACTTCCCATATGCGTGCTCGAACAGCAGCTTCGTGGTGACGATCATGATCCCGATATCTCCTCTGTGCGGCCAATCACTGGCCCGTGTGAAATGCAGTAATTCGCCCAGGATTATACCCCATAAGAGCCGGGAATACAGACGTTTAGCTGGTCTTGGGAGCGATGCGTACGATTCGCGGTGATGAAATCCGGGTACACTTCCCATCATGTCCACCACTGCCTCGTTCCAGGCGGCGAAGCCGCTGCCGCGCGAATTTTATTTAGAGCCGACCCTCACCGTCGCCCGCCGCCTGCTGGGCCAAATCGTTGTCCGGACGCTTCCCGGCGGCGAGCGTCTGTCCGGGATCATCGTCGAAACCGAAGGATATTTGGCGGGCGATCCCGCCTGTCACGCCTATCGCGGCAAGACCCTGCGCAACGCGAGTATGTTCGGCCCTCCGGGGCATGCGTATGTATATCTCTCCTATGGGATGCATATGATGCTGAACTTGGTCTGTCAGGAGGAGGGCGTCGCCGAAGCCGTGCTCGTGCGTGCGCTGGAGCCTCTGGAGGGCGTCGAGACGATGCGTTCGCTGCGCGGCGGGATCACGAACACGATCCAGCTGACGAATGGTCCGGGCAAACTGGGGGCGGCGATCGCGCTCACACGTCAGGAAGACGACGGCGTGGACGTCACCGATCCCAAGGGCCGCTTGCAGATAATTCCCGGTCAGATCGTGTCGGACGCCGATATCGTCGACTCTCAGCGCATTGGAATCACGCAGGGCGCCGACTTGCCGTGGCGCTACTATATTCGCGGCAATGCCTATGTCTCCCGAAAGTAAGGGCTTCCCATGAACGCCCTTCTGATCGCCGCAGTCCCAGCATCCGCTCTTGTGTCCGCTCTGGCCTATAAAGCGCGTGCGCTCACGGTGTCTGGCGCCGTCGCGGCGACCCTGGTCGGCGCGGCCGCGTTCGGTCTCGGCGGCGGAGCAGGAGCGGGTGCTCTGATTGTTTTCTTCGTGACCTCCAGCGCGCTCAGCCGCTGGAGGCGGCGGGAAAAAGAAGCCTTGCAGTTCGAAAAGGGAGGCCGGCGCGACGCCGGTCAGGTGCTGGCGAACGGTGGAGTCGCGGCCGCCGCGCTCCTCCTGGGAGCGTGCGTCCCTGTCTGGTCTCACATGTGCTGGCTCGCCATCCTCGCAGCCCTCGCCGCCGCCAACGCCGATACCTGGGCGACGGAGGTCGGCTCCATCGCCGGCGGAACTCCTATCTCCCTGCGAGATTTTCGGCGCGCGGCGCCGGGGACGAGCGGCGCCGTAAGCGCGGCGGGAACGCTTGCCGCGCTTGGGGGCGCGCTGCTTTTGGGGCTGTTTGCTCCGCCCCGCGATATACTCCTCGTCACGCTGGCTGGGTTCGCCGGCTGCTTCATCGACACCCTTCTCGGCGCAACAGTTCAGGCGCAGTGGCGCGATCCGGCAAATCCCGATCGATGGACCGAGCGACGTCCAGACGCCGCGCGTCCGGAGCGTGGGCTGCTCGCCGTCAACAACGACTTCGTCAATTTTCTCTGCACGCTTGCGGCTGCGGCTATCGCCGCGCTCCTCGCTAAATTCTGATTCTTGACCGGAAAGATATGGTACAGTTTTTCTGAATTGTATGTTTTGTACGTTCCGTATCAAATTTGTGCCAAAAGCCATCAAAAACATCTGGAATATATAGGTTTAAATTCCTACAAAACTTAATTTTGTCTTAATAT
>JAOQAA010000473.1 GCA_025963815.1 Capsulimonas sp. | reverse complement strand
CCGCGCGGGTAGGTCTCGGGGATGCTTGCGACTCCGTCGCGGTCGCCGTGGCGGATGGTCATCGCGCCAAGTTCGGAATCCCATTCCATGTTGCCGCAGCGGGCTCCATCCATATGTGCGCTCAAAGCGTTCGCCGTCTCCATGAGCACGTGGTCTGGCTCGAGCAGCCCACGCGTCCGGTCGGCGAGGTCGAGCAGGAATTGTCGATTGCGTTCGGTGCGGTGGCGCTCGGTGATGTCCATGAATGCGCCGACGCTTCCCCGCACACGGCCTGCTTCATCGTATAAGGGGGACGCGTAGCCCAGCAGGCGGCGCGTTTGCCCATCGGGCCGTTCGATCTCGATCTCGGCGTCCCGGATATCCATGCCGCGAAGCGCGGCTTGCTGCATCGGCAAGTCCCCGTCGGGGACTGACGCGCCGTTCCGTAGCATGCGGAACGGCGCGCGCTCTCCGTCCGGCGTGGACGCCAAGGCGTTGCTGTCGGGCGGAATACCGAGAATTGAGGCGAACGCCGGGTTGACGCGGATGTGCTCGCCTTGCGGGTCTTCCGCGATCGCAATGGGGACCGGTAAGATGTCGAAGAGCGCTTCGATCTCCCCGACGCGATAGCCAAGATCGTGGGTGACCGATTGAGAGTATGTTTCGAGCTCCTTGTTCGCGGCTTCGAGCTGCTCGGTACGAGTCCGCAGGTCTCGCTCAAGCTCCGTCTTTTCCAGACGCAGGCGCCGCATGGTGAGCGCGCGGGAGAGCACCGGGATAATGTGGCTTAGCTTGAACGGCTTGAGGATATAGTCGATCGCTCCCGTCTTCATCGCTTCCACGGCGGTGGCGATGGCGCCGTCCCCAGTCATGATAATGCCGACGAGGTTAGGGTTCAGCGCCATCGCCGCGCGGAGCAGGGCGATGCCGTCCATCTCGGGCATCATCAGATCGGCCAGAAGCAGGTCGAACTCCGACTCGCCCAGCGCCGCTAGAGCGTCCGGACCTGTGGTAAAGCCAACGGTTTCGTAGCCCTGGTCCCGGAGTGTATCGCAGAGCGCTTTCATCTGGGCCGCCTCATCGTCGACAATGAGTATCCGAGCTGGCGGCGAGCTAGACATAATCTGTCTCCAGTGTCTCATCAAAGAGCTTCGGCCCCTGCTTGCCGGCTGCAGCGCATAAGCGCCTCGCGCAGCTCGGACAGCTTGGGAGGCTTGTTCAGCACGTGGTCCACATGCGGCGGCACATCGTGTTCCGCCACGAGCCGCTGCCCCCAGCCCGTCAGCAGGACTACCGGTGTGGACGGCGAGGCCTCCTTGATGGCGTCCGCGACCTTGCGGCCATCAATGTACGGCATACCAAGGTCCGTGATCACCAGAGCGAAGGGCTTTTGCCGTGAGAGCGCCTCGCGGAATGTTTGGATGCCCGCCTCGCCGCCGTTGGCCGTTTCGACGGCGTGGCCGTCGATTTCCAGCGTGTCGCGGAGCGACTTCAAGAGGAGCGGGTCGTCGTCCACAACCAGGATGCGCATTCGCGGAGGTTTGCCGCCTGCCGCAACCGGCTCGGTGTGCGCCGTAAGCGAGGCGACGGGCGCGGGAAAGCTCAGGCGCACCGTCGTGCCGTCGCCGAGCGCGCTGTTGATTTCGATCTCGGCGCTGTGTCGCTGTACAACACCGTAGACCATGCCGAGGCCCAGGCCGGTGCCGCGATCGCCCTTCGTGGTGAAGAACGGCTCGAGGCAGCGCTGGCGCGTATTCTCGTCCATGCCCACGCCGGTGTCCGTCACCTCAATGTAGACACGACGAGGCGTGAAGCCGTCGTCGGCGTCCAGGACGGCTCGCGTTCGGAGCGTGAGCGTCCCGCCGTCCGGCATGGCGTCCACGGCATTGAAGATGAGGTTGGTCAGCGCCTCTCGGATCTCGTTTTCCGCCGCCATCACCGTGGGCAAGTCCGGCGCGAGATCGGTTCGCATCTGGACCACGACGCCTCGCTGCTGCGGCATGTCGCTCCAGCGCGCGCGGGTCAAGCTGACAACTTGCGGCGCGATCTCGTTCAAATCCACCGGCGCGAGGGCGAGCTGCTGCTCGCGCTGGCGATAGAACTCTCGCATGCGTGAGACCGTCATGGCGACGTCCTCAATGGCCCGCTGAATCGTCTCCAGATAGTCGCGAGCCCGCGAGCTGAGGTTCGGCTCGGTTTCGAGCATCGATTCGGTGTACAGGGCCACGGGCGAGATCGCGTTGTTGATGTCGTGCGCGATGCCGCTGGCCATCTGGCCGAGGGCGCGCAGCCGCTCCTGCTGCATGACGGCTTGCTGTGTTTGGCGCAGATCCTCGTAAGCCTGCTGCAAAGCCCCATAGAGCTGTGCCTGGTGAATCGCCAAACCTACGTGTTCGCTCAGCTGCTTCAGGAACTCGCACTCGCCGCTGCTAAAGCTGTGGGGCTGACGCCGCGCGGATACCAGTACACCGAAAACCTTGCTCTCCACCATGAGCGGCGCCGCGACCAATGCGCGCAGCCCGCCTTGGGCGAGCCGCTGTGGAAACGGGAACTGCACTTGGCTCACGTCCGGTTCGTACACCAGGCGGCCGTTCAGGCAGCGGGAGAGCCCGTTCTCATCGATCGGGATCATCGCCTGTTCCGGCATCGCCAGCTTTTCCGCAAGAGCCGCACTCCCAATGCCCACCTGGATGACCTTGACGGCGTTGCTTGGTTGGTCATAGAGGCACACGCAGCCAAAGTCGATTGGCAGTTTGTCCTCCAGACTTCGGATAAGCACCTGCAGAATGCTTTGGAGATCCTGCCGCTCCCCAATCGCGCGGGTGATCTGGTGGAGCAAATCGAGCCGGCCGAGATGCGTCTGGACCTTATGTTCCGCCTCCTGGCGCACGACGATTTCGTCCTGAAGCGATTTGTTGGCCGATTCGAGCTGTGCCGTCCGGTCGAGAACGCGATGCTCCAATTCCAAGTTCCAATGCGCGAGCTCTCGCTCCGCGCGAATGCGCTCCAGCATGTCCGAAGAGGCCATTTGCATCAGCGACAGCAGGAGAACCAGGTAACCAGCGACCTTGCCGAGATGCGCCGCCATTGCCTCCGTGTCGTGTGGAGCGCGCGAATAGAGCATCGAGAGATGGGCGAGGACGAGCACCGCCGACATCAGCGCCAAGGGAGACAGCATCCGATCCTCAGCGCGCAGCTTCCAGCATATCCATCCGACGATCAACCACAACAGCGGAGCCGGCGTCAGCGCGGGACGAGTGACGCCCAGCCAAACCGGGGACGTATATTTGGGAAGCCAATAGAAGGCGGCCATGAGCGCTCCGCTCAGGACCAGCAAAACGAAAGTAAACCCAAGGGCGCCACGCGCCCCACGGCGCATGAGAAGGATCGATGCGCCGACAGCGATCGGCAGCAGATGGGCCGCCGGCGGCCAGGTTGCCGGCCGCAGTATTCCCGCACTGTGCGTGACGCCCGCCAGAAAACCAGTCCACTCCACGGTTACCGCGACGTGGATGAACTCAAGCAAGGATGTCATCCCGAAGCTGATTGCAATCCATTTGTAAAACGGGCGGTCAATACGCGTTCCCATGTCCCAGAACAATAGCGCCAATAGGCCCGACAGCAGGAGACCTCCCGTGTCCAAAATCGTGTGAAGTTCGGGATAATTCTTTCGCCCGGCCGCGAACAGCACAAAGCTCAAGACCCCAAATGCGATTAGCGTCGCTCTGAGACTGGCATTCGCGGTACGGTCCGATCTCTGGCGTGGTGAGACCTGCATTGATATTGCTCCCATGGAACCATCACTGTATTCCAGGGAATAGCCTACCCATCATTGGTAATGAATTTGGCGATCATGCATAAAATGGCAAAATACTTGCATGACGAATATGGCGGCGCCAACGACAGCCTCTGACGTTATTGTGCCATACTCTGCTCTCGTTCTTTCATCTTCACTTCATCAAACACCTCCGGAAACCGCTTTGGGTTTAAGAAAATCTTTTGAAATCGCCGCATCATCTGCCCACCGTGAACGCCGTCGGCGTAGCGGTGGTCGAAGGTGAAGCTGATGGTGACGCATTCGGCGACCACGACTTCGCCCTTGCGGACGATGGGCATGGGGCGGGGGCGGCCGACTCCGAGGATGAGTGGGCAGCGGCAGTAGGGGGACAGCGGGACGAGGGCGTTTTCGATGCCGAGGACGCCGAAGTTGCTGATCATGACGGAGCCGAAACGGTCGTCGGGCATGCCGAACTTTCGCAGCGAGACATTAAGGGTGTAGTGGAAGAAGTCTTCCAGCCACATCGTGATGCGCAGCAGCCAGATAGGCAGGCGCGAGGTGATCTTGTCGATCTTTTCGGTGTCCTCGTCTTTTCCGGCGCGCAGAAGGGCGAGTGCGTCTTCGGCTTGCTGAGCCATTTCGCCAAGGCTGTGATTGGGGACGTCGCGCAGGACGAAGCCGGAAAGGTCTCGGCCGACCGGAGTATTCAGCAGGGTCGTGATGAACACATCAGTGCGGGCGCGCTGGTAGAGCCGGTCCTGGCGCAGCAGATGGTTCAGCGCCGGATGCTCCTCCAGACAATTCGCCACAATCTTCCCAATGAAATAGGTGAGTGACGGTTTTGGATCGGACGGGTAGGCGTTCAGGAACGCCTCCGCTTCCTCAATGGGCAGATCGAACCAGCTATACGTGCTGGGATCGCGCGGC
The DNA here is from genome assembly GCA_025963815.1 of Capsulimonas sp. Classification (GTDB taxonomy): domain Bacteria; phylum Armatimonadota; class Armatimonadia; order Armatimonadales; family Capsulimonadaceae; genus Capsulimonas. The sequence continues at coordinate 4,882 of JAOQAA010000473.1, read as the reverse complement.
GCCCGCCAGCTGGCGATGGCGATTTTGCGGTACGTCGTGAGCGGCTGGGTCTTGCCGAGAGGGATATGTCCCATAGCGATGTCCTTATCCGTGCCTGTTCGGCTTATGTGAGCAGTATATCACAGTCCATCCATCCCCACCATACGTCGCCGCGCCGGAACTTATTATTGGGGGTTTGCGCACTGGACATGGTACGGTAAAAGTACGGTGGCGTCCCCCAACGAACGGCGGGATGCTGAGGAAAAAACATGACATTCAAGATTTCCATTGGATCGCTGGCGGTGATGCTCGCTCTCAGTATGGCGAGGCCTGCGTTTTGCGCGGAGAAGCCCACGCTTTATCTTATCGGGGACTCCACGGTCAAGGCCAACATGGCGGGCGGACAGGGCTGGGGTGAAGTGATCGACAAGTCTTTTGACGCGTCGAAGATCCACGTTGAGAACGACGCTCTGGCCGCGCGCAGCAGCCGGACGTTTTTTACGGAAGGCCTCTGGGCGGCGGTCGAGGCGAAGCTGAAGCCCGGCGACTTTGTGCTGATGCAGTTCGGGCATAACGACCTGGGCGTTCCCTCGGAAAGTTACCGGGCGTCGCTGCATGGCGTCGGGGCCGAAACGCAGGATGTCACCAACCAGCAGACCAGCAAGCCCGAAACCGTGCATACCTACGGCTGGTATATGACAAAGTTCGTCACCGACGCCAAGGCCCACGGCGCCATGCCGATCATCGTTTCCCCGGTCCCCCGCGACAAGTGGACGGCGGACAAGGTCGTGCGAAACGCCGGTCAATACGGTGAGTGGTCGGCCGATGTCGCAAAGACCGAGAATGTCCCATTTCTCGATCTCAACTCCATCGTAGCGGACAAATACGACGCGCTGGGCAAAGACAAAGTCACGGATCTCTACTTCCTGCCGGACCTCACCCACACCAAGCCCGCCGGCGCGAAAGTCAACGCGGAATCCGTGGTCGAGGGTATCAAAGCGCTCAAGGACAGCCCATTGTCTAAGTATCTCACCAAATAGGATCGGCCAGGCAGGCGTTCTCGAAAGCTTGTCAGTGTTTGCTCATCGGGACTTCATACTCTTATCATAGCGATAATCGTCATGATGGACATAAGCACAAAGGCCTATCTTTGAGGAGATGCGAGGAATGTAGGAGAAATCAGAATGAGCGAAATTCCTATCGCCTGCAATCTGGGAGTATTCAGTGATGAGGAGCACGCACGGTACGCCGTGGCGGTGCGTCAGCTTGGCGAGGCGAATTTGGGCGTGGACGATCTGCCGGATGGGTATTCGTTCCGCTATCCGGCGGGCAGGACGATATTGCTCGCGATCGCCGAGTTTGTCGCCCTGGAAAGCCGGTGCTGCCCGTTCTTTGATTTCGAGGTAAGCATTCCGAAAAATGGCGGGTCCGTCAGCCTCAGGATTATGGGTGGTGAGGGCGTGAAGCCGTTTATCAGAGAAGAACTGAAGATCGCGCGCACCCGAGTGTGAGCATTGTTATCTCCTTTAGTCACATCCTCTCACATCTCCCCTTTCTCCATCATAATACTCGTAATTTCACCATGCCTGGAGCTGCACGGGAACATTCATGGCTACGAGGCGTCTATTACTCATAAGCGGGACGAACAATCCCGCAAAGCTCGCCCGATGGAAACGAGGCGCTTTGGCGCTCGAAATCGCCGTGTCCCGTGTTTGAAAACAGGGCTGGCGCGGGTAATAAAAACAAAGATGCGGCAAGCAGACGGCCGGGCGCAATCCCAATGGCGCGGCTCTCCGCAAGGATTTCAAAATGTCGATTTTGACACTGGGTTCGCCCAGGGAAGTGTAAAGGATTACAACAATGTTCAACGCATTCAATACAAATCGCCGTTTCTTAACGGCCCCTCTGGCGGCGATGGCCGCCGTCACGCTTGGCGTTTGCGCTCCGGGAGCGTTCGCACAGTCGAACAAGCAGATCGTTTTGCGTTCCGGCTCGGTGATTCCTGTCAAGCTGAACACAGATCTGTCTTCCAATAATTCGTCGGAAGGCGACTCGTTTACCGCGAGCGTCGACAACAGCAAGCAGGCGTATGACGATATTCTTCACAACGCCACCGTGGAAGGCGTGGTGCAGGAAGCGACTCCCCAGGAAGGCAAGAATCCGGGAACGCTGAAGCTGGCCTTCAAGCGTCTGCGCCTCTCCGATGGCCGCTCCTACGCCATCTCCGGCCGGGCGACCGGACTGGACTCAAAGTCGGTTTCGACCGGCAGCGACGGCGTGCTGAAGGCGAAAGCCAACACCAAGAATAAGGACCTGACATACGCCGGCTACGGCGCTGGCGCCGGTGTCCTTGCGAGCGTCCTGAGCGGCGGCAAGCTCAAGCTTGAGAATATCCTGATCGGCGCGGCTCTGGGCTACGGCGCCAGCCAGCTGACCAAGGACAAAGATGTCCATGACGTAGACCTCAAAGAAGGAACGGCTGTCGGCGTTCTTCTGGATGACAGCGTGAAGTACTACCATCGCGCTGGCGCGACGACTCAGAACCCGAGCACGAACAAGGCCGGTAAGTACTACACTTACCAGGGCCACCCGTACTTCCTGAACGCCCGCACCGGCGTTCGCACCCAACTCGACTAGTCCGAGCCTGAATAGAAATCAGCCCCTCGCACGGATAACGTGAGAGGGGCTGATTCTGTGTCGGGTTTCTCATTCTCTTCGAGTGGATATTGAAGAAGTATGAGCCACGAAGAAGCCGATGCCCTGACGGAGTTCATCAAAGACCACGACAAACGGTTCGAAGCCAAGGCGCGCATGGAAGGCGGCGACAGCTCCGTTCTTCTCACTCTCGTTTCCGACGGCGTTCCTTTGGCCCCGATTGTCAGCATTGAACAGTATCGATCTGAGCAGATTGAGCGAATGATCCCGGCCCGACAGTGCGCACCGCGTGGGAAGCCTGGTCGGCGCGCCATGAGTAACGATCCGCAGATGTCCGTCCGAATTGGCTGCGCCGGCTGGAGCGTGCCGAAAGAGTACGCCGCCTCGTTTCCCGATGACGGAAGTCATCTCGAGAAATACGCGACTAAACTGAACTGCGCCGAAATCAACACTTCATTCTACAAGCCGCACCGCCCTGCGACTTACGAGCGCTGGGCCGCCTCCGTTCCAGATGGCTTCCAATTCTCCGTCAAAGTCCCGCGCGAGATGACCCACACGCGAAAGCTGGCGGACTTCGCCGAGCCGCTGGCGCAGTTTTTAGAGGAGTGTGGCCACTTAGGGGAGAAGCTTGGGCCGCTCCTAGTCCAATTGCCGCCCAGTCTCGCATACGACGCCAACTTAGCCGCGCCATTTTTTGAGGCTTTGAACGCTCAGCACAACGGCGATGTCGTGTGCGAGCCGCGTCACGAGAGCTGGTTCACGCCCGAGGCCGATGCGCTGTTGGTTCAGCGTCACATCGCCCGTGTTGCGGCCGACCCCGCCCGGACGCCCGACCCCGCCCGGACGCCCGAAGCCGCGCGCCCCGGCGGGTGGGGCGGCGTCTCGTATTATCGGCTGCACGGCTCACCCCGCATCTATTACTCCGCCTACTCCGAAGATTATTTGAACGCGCTGGCGGCGTCGCTGACGCCCGGCGATTGGTGCATCTTCGATAACACCGCTTCCGGCGCGGCGATGGGGAACGCGCTCTCGCTGATGGCGCATGTTCTGGATAATAATTCCAAAAGTTAACACTTACATAATATTCGCTTAACCTGCTCTTAATGCAATTCTGGTAAACTCCATCCTAGTTGAGTAAGCGGTTGCGCTCTCATGGAAATCGTTTTTATATAAGACTTTGCAAGGTAGGAAATTCACATGCAGCTACGTCACTCTAAATCAAGCCAGACTCGTGTTCTTGGATTTACACTTATTGAATTGCTAGTTGTAATCGCAATTATCGCGATTCTAGCCGCGATCCTCTTCCCCGTTTTCGCGCAGGCCCGCGAAAAAGCCCGCCAGGCTGCGTGTTTAAGCAACATGAAGCAAATCGGCACGGGCATGATGATGTACACGCAGGATTACGATGAATCGATCGTGCCATCGTCAAACTCGACTTCTTGGCCAACAATGATTTATTCCTATATCAAGAACACTCAAGTGTTTGTATGTCCTAGCGCTAATGACGGGTTCTCCGGGACTGATAAGAAATATATTCCTGGGACAAACCAATTCACTGGCGTTGCGGTGACTGTTGGAACAAGCGCTGGCGACGGCACCATCACGAGCCTTTCCATGGTTCCGCGACTGTCTTACGCTCGAAACTTGATCCCAACGCAGAATGGCACTGGAGCGAAGCCATGGGATAACATCATTGCGCTTCGCCCATGTAACAATGGTAAAACCTATCCTGGGTTTGTGGACTACGCAGGCAATCAGAAATCTGGATGGGTTGGAAAAGGGACGACATTCACGCGCTCTATGGCCGAAATTGAGGATCCGGCGGGCACCATCCATATCGTGGATGGCATGGTCTCTTATTTGGCTCTTACGCCAACGACCTTCAGTCAGGGGCCTTCCATGCGCGGCTTGCAGTATGATAATCGTACTGACATGTACAACGATGCAACTTATTCGAAAGTTGCTTATCGTCACACGGGCGGCTTCGTGGTCCTCTATGGTGACGGCCATTCGGGTTACAAGAAGTGGGGTTCGACCACGCCGTGTATGTGGACGATCCAGGACGATCAGTGTAACTAATCCCTCGGGGTTTTGGCTGGGGCCGGCGAGATCGTTTCGCCGGCCCCCATTGTGTTGTGAAATACCTGTTAGAAAGTAACCGAACGATGCGCATGAAATTTCTCCCGGTCGCCGCGCTGGCGGCCGTGGGCGCGGCGGCGGCGCCGAAGGCGCCGCCCGCTCCCATTGA
>JAOQAA010000445.1 GCA_025963815.1 Capsulimonas sp. | reverse complement strand
GTACGCAGCGTGGAGCAGATTACCTTCGATTCGCCGCAGGTCGCCGAAGCGACGTTAGATGGCGAAGCGCATGTAAATTTATTTCTGCGCGATGTACGCGAGAACATGGAGCGGCGCGAAGAGGGGTTCTACCGGATCACCCAGCGCGCGGACAAGTCCGTTGGGGTGCGACGCCCGCCGGTGCATTTCGATCTGTCCTATCTCATCACGGTTTACGCCGGCGACGATCCTCTCGCCGAGCACCGCCTGCTTTCCAATGTCCTGGGGGTGCTTCTGCGCTGTTCGCCCGTGCCCGAGCAGTGGCTGGCGGGCACGCTCACCGGCAAGGGCCCCAATACACTTCCGACAGAAGTCGCCCTGCCCGAACACGCCGTGGGAGTAGACCTGCCCGGAATGTGGCAGGCGCTGGGCGGAAAGATGCGCGCCGCCCTTTCGCTCCTCGTGACCTATCCATTCGATCCCTTCGAAACCAAGTGGACAATTGCCGTCCGCGAGGCCGTGCTGGGAATGGGGCAGGGAACAATGTCGGAGGGCCCCGCGCAGCCGCGCGATCTTTCTGAAATCCGCGTCAGCGCGGCGGGGGTCGTGCTGCGGCAGGACACGGAAACGCCGATTTCCGGGGTTGAGATCCAAATAGATGGGTATCCTCAGTCCATTGAGACCGACGCTAACGGTTTTTTCTGGGTTTCGAATCTTACTCCCGGCGCGCATAAGCTTCATTTCACAAAATATGGCTATCGCCCGCACGAAGCGGATGTCGTCAGTCCTCCCGGCGGCTCCCCCTTTCAGCTGGAGCCGGCCGTCATCGCCATGCGCGCCATCGATGCTACCTCTCAGAATGCGCCGGCGTGAGTTCATTCTCAGCGTCATTTTCCTTACCTGGTAATTTTACGGAGGAATATTAGTGTTGGCTAACGAACTACGCGCCATTCAGGAAGCCACGGCCTGGAGCGTTATGCATCTGCTCCCAATTTGTTAGCCCGCTTCGTAAGACGCCGCCGATCCCGAAAGTTCGCATTTTCACTCGAACCATAACATCCGATTTCCGAGTACTTGTCTGAGTTCTACTTCGCTAGCGACGCGCCGTATCCATTTCGAGAAAGGGAGCACCGCCCATGCCAGAGTATCTTGCGCCAGGAGTCTTCGTTGAGGAAATCGACAGCGGCAGCAAGCCGATCGAGGGCGTCGGCATCAACACCGCCGCGTTTATCGGTTACGCCAAGAGCGGCGACTACAACAAGCCCACCTTCATCACCAACTGGTCTCAGTTTTCCCAAATTTTCGGCGAAGAAGAAAACGCCCTCACTACCGCGCTCGTCAAAGAATTAAAGACGACTGTGGCGGATGTCCGCGCCGCCAAAAAAGCCTCCCGTAAAAGCTGGATGGAGTACGCCAATCAGGCGATCATCCAGGGAATTACTGCCAAAAAGACGACGGTGACGTCGTGGCAGGACTTCCTGCGCGCCTATCAGATCCCTCAGGGAAGCCTGCCTTATCGTGATGGCGCTTATCTCGCCCATGCCGTGCGCGGCTACTATGACAACGGCGGCGGACGCGCCTATATCATCCGCGTCGCGCATCCCGACGATATTGCGGCCTTGTCATACAAGCTGGACGGCGTCGGCGCCGCTCCGGTCGAAACGAAGATCGGCGCCGCCAAGCCCGCGCAGGTCACGGTCGGCCCCTATCTTCTCACGGCTTCCAAGCCCGGCGCCGCCGGCAACGACATCAAGGTCGAAGTCGAGCATGTCGGCGACGGCAATGAGTTCAAGATCAAGATCAGCCAGGGCGATCTGACCGAGCTGTTCCCCGAAAGCGGCAAGCCGCTCACCCCGGACACCGCGGCGCAGGCGCTCGGCAAGTCCAAGCTCGTCAAGGTTGAAGTCGCGCCCAAGGTCGCGCTGGAGCGTCCCGAGCCGAAGCTGTTTGTGATGGCGGAAGGCATTGATCCGGCGAACCTCCCCGTCGCCTCCACGACCACGGCGCTCGCCGCGTCGGGTTCCCCCTTCACCAACGGCCTCGCAAACCTCAAGGCCGATGACTTCATCGGCGATGAGGCGCAGCGTACGGGCATCGGGGGCCTCATGCCGCTGGAAGGCGTCAATTTCGTTGCGATCCCGGACCTGATGGCCGGCCTGTTCCAGCGTGTTGAAACGCCGGGCGGCGTTGGCGCGGAAGTCACGGTCTTCGACGAAGCCAAGAAGCAAAGCATTCTGGACGCCCAGTGCGCATTGGTCGCTCACTGCGAGCGCGTCGGCTATCGCATGGCCATTCTGGACCCGATCCCCGGCTTGACTCCCTTGGAGATGAACTCCACAACGATGGGCACGGCGTACAACTGCGACCATGGCCAGGGCGCGATCTACTATCCATGGATTAAAATTTCCGATCCGGTGCGCCGAGGCCAGCAGATGTTCTGCCCGCCGTCGGGACACATCGCGGGCGTCTGGGCGCGCGTCGGCGTTGAGCGCGGCGTACACAAGGCGCCGGCCAACGAAGCGCTGATGGGCGCGGTCGGCTTGGAAGTCGAAGTCACCAAGGGCGAGCAAGAGCTGCTCAACCCGAACGGGATCAACTGCATCCGGGCGTTCTCCGGCCGGGGCATCCGGGTCTGGGGCGCGCGCACCCTCGCGACTGTCGGCAACCCCTCCTGGAAGTATGTCAACGTCCGGCGCCTCTTCAACTACCTGGAAGAGTCCATGGAGCGCAGCATGCAGTGGGTCGTCTTCGAACCCAACGACCAGGATCTCTGGGGGCGCGTCCGCCGCAACATCTCCGCCTTCCTCTTTACCGAGTGGAAAGAAGGCAAGCTGTTCGGGTCCGTGCCGCAAGAAGCATTCTATGTGAAGTGCGACTCGGAAACCAACCCACAGGAGATGATCGATCTGGGGCGGCTTTACGTCGAGATCGGCGTCAACCCGGTCAAACCCGCCGAGTTCGTGATTATTCGCATGGGTCAGTGGTCCGACGGCGGCAGCTTGGCCGAAGTTTAAAACGTCCATTGGACCCTCTCATGAAAGGAACGATTTCACATGGCCGAAGCAATCGGCGCACTGCGCTGGTATCTGGAAATTGATGGATTGACGGAAGGCATCTTCCGCGAAGTGACCGGTCTCGATTCCGAGACCGAAGTCATCGAGCATCGCGTGACCGGCAAGGGCGGGAATCTGATCGTCCAGAAGATCCCCGGCGCGCTCAAATGGTCGAATATCGTGATGAAACGCGGCGTCACCGACGACCGCAAGCTGCACGATTGGCGCCGCCAGATTGAGCTG
>JAOQAA010000440.1 GCA_025963815.1 Capsulimonas sp. | reverse complement strand
AAATCCTCCAGCTTCCAGACGCCCTTGTTGACGTACGGCAGCGACAGGAGGTCCAGCAGGGTGTTCAGCGGCGACAGCACCCAGGTCAGAATTCCGTTGCCGGTGAAGTAACGCTTGACGACGGCTTTGTCCGCCGGCTTGTTGCGCAGAACATCATAAGCGCCGGCGGCGGTGTACACCGCAGCGACGCCGGCGAGGACTTTGCCCGCCTTGATTGCGAACTTGATAAACTTTTCCACGAAATCTCCCTGTGTCGGCCTTGTCGTTAAATGGGTGGGGCGTTACGCGGAGCAAAGCCGCGCGTTGACGGTCCGTCAGACACGTCGCCGTGATTGTAGTATACCCGGCCCTTTTCGGAAAGGCGCCGAGCGAGTACAATGGACAGATCAGAATGTGGGAGAGGAATACGATGGGATTCTGGGATATGGGGCTGATCGCCGATGATACCGCCCTCGAAGTTTACGATCTCTATTTGGCGAGATACGACAGCGGCGCCGAGTACGCCGCGATCCAGGCGGAAATCGAGGAGCGCTACGCCGCCGTGTGGGATGACATCGAAGACGGATGCGTCGTCCGGTTTGGCCTCGCCCATGCACAGTGGGAATGCGGCGCGCTTTCATCCGAGCTTCTGGCGCACGTCGAAATGCTGATCAAGGGAAAGAAAGCGATCACGCACTGGGAGGAAATCGACGAGGACGATCGGCATAAACGCAAAAGCGCCCTCGCGCGCTTTCTTGGAAAGATCCAAACGCCCAAGGCAAAGCCGCGCCGACGCAGGACGAGGCCGCGATAAGTATGCCTGATTCCATCACAATCCATCGCAGAGATATGCGCTGTCCCAAAAGAGGACGGAAGATGGTAAAAATACTTAAAATCGGGCAGGCGATCAGGCTTAGGAATCAGTCGATTCGATTTGGGTATACTTAACAGATGAACGAGGGTTTGCTCAGGAATCAAGGATCGCAGGAAGTATGACCTCACGGATGGAGGAAATTCTCGGCGCTTTGGACGACGCATGCGTGGCGCTGGACGGGGATTGGCGGATCGTCTACGCCAACGCCGAAGCGGCGCGGCTGGCGGGTGAATCGGCCGAGGCGCTGATCGGCCTCAATCACTGGGAGAAGTGGCCGCATCTTGTCGGGTCCAGGCTGGAAGAAGAATACCGGCGGGTCGCGCAGGGCCAGGGGACAGCTCAGTTTGAACACCAAGTTCTTGTTCCCGATGCCCCTGACCCATTATGGCTGGAGATCCGAGTCCATCCCAGCAATCAAGGCGGCGTCATCCTCTTCTTTCGCGATATCGGCGTGCGTAAACAAGCCGACGCGCAGGCGGCGGGGCGGCTGCGGCGTGAGACGCTGATCAAACGGATCGCGGAATCGGCGCTCCGTGCGGAAGGGCCGCGGCCGGTGCTGGAGACTGCGGTTGCCGGGCTGGCGGAAGAACTCGGTCTGGACCGCTGCTACTATGTTTTGCACGACCCGGCGCGGAGCGTGGGAACCATAACGTGCGAATGGCGACGCCCCGATCTGCCCTCCTTCGCCGGAGAGTATGTACTGACGGAATACGCCGAAGATGTTTCTCCCTTCTATCAGATGGGCCGCCTGCAAGTGGTCGATGACACTAATGCGCCGGGCCTCGGCGCGAAAATTCCTCTCTCCAAACAACTGCTCGATCTGTTGGGCTTGACCGCTCTTGTCCGGGCGCCGCTTTCCGCCGGCTCCGCCATCACAGCTCTTGTGGCCGGCATGACGGGTGGTCCACGGGAGTGGAAGTCGGACGAGATGGAGCTGATTCAGGCGGTCGCCTCGGAGACGGCGGAAGTCGTGCAGGCGCTTCAAGTCCAGGAAAAGAACCGGCGCATCGCCACGGTGCTGCAGGATGCGCTTCAGCCCCGTATCGCGCATGATATTCCCGGCGTGAGCATCGACGTTTACCTCAAGCCGGCGCTCGACGAAGCCAATGTCGGCGGCGATTTCTACGATGTCTTTCCCGTTCAGCAAGAGCGATACGCGTTCGTTATCGGCGATGTCTCCGGCAAGGGACTGGAGGCGGCGGCGCAGGTTTCCACCGTACGCAACATGCTGCGCGCGTTTCTCTATCAAGGCGCGTCACCCAGCCAGGCGGCGTCATACTTGAACGATGTCGTGACGGCCAACGATCTGCTCGTCGGTTTCGCCACGCTCTTTGTCGGCGTCTACGACATGCGTGATCGCTCCCTGCGCTATGCCCTCTGCGGGCATGAACTTCCGATCGTGCTGAGCGGCGACGATGTTCGAACGCTGCAGACCTGCGGCCCGCCGATCGGCGTCGACCGCGGCGTGGCGTACACGGAGAACAGCATCACGCTTCTGCCCGGAGACCTTCTGGCGCTGTACACCGATGGACTTTCCGAAGCCGGTCCGAATTGGCGAACGCTGCTTGGTTCCGATGGGCTGACGAGCATTCTGCGCCAGCGCGTCTCCAGCGGCCAAAGCGAGGGAATGGCCACCGGCGTCGTCGCCGATGTCGCGGCGTACGCGGAAGGCCGCCTTCGCGACGACGCCTGTCTCATCATCATGCAATGGGGCGATGCAGAGGTGCTGGCGGCGCACTCCCAAACGCTGATCGATCACACGCAAAGCCGTGTCAGCCCCATCTTGCCCAATGCTCCGCAAGAGCCTGTTCCCTTGGCGCCTTTGCCCGTCCGGTCCTGGAGCGAGCGTCATGTCGACGAGCAGTTTCGCCTGCTGGTGGAGAGTGTCGCCGACTACGCAATCTTCCTGCTCGATCCGCACGGACAGATCAAGACATGGAATAAGGGCGCCGAGCGGATCAAAGGATACGCGGGGTCCGAGATCATCGGGAAGCACTTCTCGATCTTCTACACGACGGAGGATGTCCAGCGCGGGCACCCCCTGGACGAACTCGCCATCGCCACGTCCGAAGGTCGTTACGAGGAGGAGGGCTGGCGGGTGCGCAAAGACGGCTCGCGTTTCTGGGCGAACGTTGTCATCACCGCGCTCAAAGACGAGAGTGGAGGACTTTACGGTTTCGCGAAAGTGACCCGGGACGTCACCGACCGCCGCCGCGCCGAGGAAGTCCGGATCCAAAATATGCGCGACCAGATCTCCCGGTCGTTTCTGCGCGATATCCTCTACAGTGTTACGGAAGGGCGGCTGCGGTTTTGCGAGCATGACAGTGAACTGCCCGCCCGGGCGCCGTGCCGTGTGGACGACACGGAGTTCGACCGCTTCGGCCTCGCTGGAGTGCGCGCCGATGTCAGACAGTCCGCGATCTCCCTCGGTATCCACGACCAGCGACTCAACGATCTGGTGACGGCGGTCTCGGAAGCGGCGATGAACGCCGTGGTGCACGCGAAGAGCGCGCAATACTCCGTTTGCGAGCATCGGGAGGCCATTCAGGTCTGGATCAAGGATTACGGCAACGGCATTGAGCTCAGTCAGCTCCATCGCGCCACGCTAGAGCGCGGCTTCACCACCGAAGATAGCCTTGGCCACGGCTTCTGGTTGATGCTGCATACCTGCGACCGAATTTGGCTCCACTCATCCTCCGCCGGCACCACACTCGTACTGGAGCAGGACACCGCTCCACCCGACCCTTTATGGCTCGGCCGCCCACCCGAAGTCAGCAACTTCGCTGGGGCCAGGACATCGGCGGAGCGGAATTAGCTCTCAGGCAGTTCAAAAACTACGGTTTCCCAGCCTTCATCTCCGCACGAGCCAGCCACTCGCCGCGCAAAAGTGCGTACAGATATTCATCGCGCAACTCGCCGTTGCTGAACTGGCTCTGCACGAGATGACCCTCACGGCGCAGGCCAAGCCGCTCCATCAGCCGGACCGACGCCGTGTTGCGCGCGTCGCATCCTGAAGTAACGCGGTGAGCGGCAAGATCGCCAAAAAGAAATTTGAGAAGGGCCTCGGCGGCTTCCGTTGCGTACCCCTGTCCGTGGTAATCCGGATGAAAAGTATTATTGCCGTTATACTCGCGCTCCACCTTGCCGTCACTGACATACTGACTTGGCTTTAAGACTCTTGTTTGCCTGGCGCTGAAACAGCTACTTCATGTTCGCGTTGGCCTTCGTTTGCGGAATGGTGACGCCCAGCTTAGTAAGCTGATCTTCGAGCCGGTGGTCGCCGTCGTCGTAGCCGACGTTGCTGGCGGCGATTTTGCCGTCTTT
>JAOQAA010000431.1 GCA_025963815.1 Capsulimonas sp. | reverse complement strand
GTGCAGGAAGAAGTACGCGCCCGCGATCATGACGAAAATCTGCACGATCCGCATGGTCATGTAGCTGAGCGACATGCTTTTGGACATCAGCCGATAGGCGTTCAGCTTGGTGTCCCGGTAGCTGTCGTTGTCCTTGGCGAAGAGGGCGCGTTCGTGGTCTTCGTTCACAAACGCCTGCACCACGCGAATCCCGCCGATGTTTTCCTCAATGCGCGCGTTGAAATTTCCGACCTGCTGGAAAAGCGAGCGCATGTTGAGCGTCATCGCCCGCCCGTAACGCGTGGAAAGCCAGAGCATCGGCGGGACCACGAGGCCGGTGATCAGCGCGAGCTTGACGTTCATCGTCAGCATCAGCAGGAACGAGCCAATGAACGTCATCACCGCGATGAACGCGTCCTCGGGCCCGTGGTGCGCCACCTCGCCGATATCTTCCAGATCTTTGGTCACGCGGCCGATCAGATGGCCGGTCTTTTGGTTGTCGTAGAACCGAAAGGACAGCTTTTGCAGGTGATCGAAGACCTTGCGGCGCATCTCCGTCTCGATCGAGATCCCAAGCACATGGCCCCAGTAGTTGACGATATACTGCAAGCCCGTATTCACGAGATAGATCGCCAGCAGGCCGATGGAGGCCCCCAGAATCAAGGCCCAATCATGCTTGGGCAGGAGCTCATTGATGAAGGTGCGGGTCGCCATTGGAAACGCCAGCTCAAAGATGCCGGAGATGACCGCACAGGAAAAGTCGAGCAGAAAGAGGCCTTTGTAGGGCTGATAGTACGAGAAGAAACGCTTTAACATGGAACGTCGCCGATCTAATCCACGGGGTGATGACAAGGGAGTTTGTCTAACGATATCGCTTGTTATTGTACCGCTTTTCTGTCCAGAACGAACCTTGCAAGCTTCTCGGATTACGGCGCGGCGATCGGCAGAACGATCGTGGTGTACTCTTTGACGAGGCTGTACGGCTTCCCGTTGTGCGCGCCTGAGCGCTGATGTTCGACCAGCGCACGGACATTGTACGAGCCGGATTTCGCCGGCGTGAACCGCGCTTCGCCCTTGCCGTCGGTCGTCAACTTGACATCTTCATTGGAGTTTGGGACCTGGACGACGATATCGGATTTCACCGCCGGCTGGTTGTTCTCTTTCACGGTGAGGATGATCGCTGCGCCGTCGCGGCGGGCGAATAGCTCCAGGGGAAGATTCACGGTCTCCGAAGCTCCAGAGAAGTCGGTGACGGCCTTTGCGTAATACTCCAGGAAGAACGCCGTTTTGCCAGGTTCTCGGGGAGGGACGATGCCCCAGGTGCAGCCTGCCGCGACGGCTTTGGCGCCGGCGGGCAGCACGGACGTGAGGAAACTATCTTTAGGCTCCAGCTTGAGATCGCCAGCGGCGGTCCATGCCTGGGCGGTCTTGGCGTGGTCCATCAGCTTTTCCGAAATCGGTTCTGAGGAGTCTTCGCCAAAGGTGAGATGGAATGCGGGCTGCGGGTCTGGAGTAATGGACGCCCAAAAGAAGTGCGCCCGCGCGGGAAGAGCGGTCAGCGAGATCAGAGCGCCTAGTCCGAGAACAAGTCCGGAAATGTGGGTAAGCCGAGATACGGCGGTGTGGTTGCGTGACAAAGCGTGGCCTCCTGAGCCGTGAATGTGCGGAAATGGGACAGGAGGAGCGAACGGGGGCGAGGCCTCTGGCAGAGGGTGAGATCGCCGCACATCCCGCTCCGAACTCTGGAAAGTCTGCAAACATTCCAGAGTTGGGTTCCTGTGCTGTGACTTCGGTTGGAAATAATCTCCGACTTATTGTGTCGGAGATTATTATGCCATAGGCCGAGAGCCTCTGTCAAGCGATCCTTATTCCGCCCAGCGGACCTTTTCGGAGAGCGGGCCGCGCTCGCCCGCTGGCCAGGGAATGTTCGGCCAGCCGACAATGAAGAAGCCCATTAGCTGCGCGGGCGCCGTGAGGCCGACGAACTCGGCGATATGCGGATGGATGAAGACGTTTTTGGAAAGCCACATTCCCGCAAGCCCCTGCGCTGAGGCGACCAGATGCAAGTTTTGCACGGCGCAGCCGACCGCGACGCGTTCGTCCTCCAGATCCATGCGCAGTGAGCCGTCTGCTTTCACCGCAGGCTGCATGCCGATGGAGATCCAAACGGGCGACATCAGTGCGCGCCCTTTTTGCGCTTCGAAGGTAGCCTCCTGAAAGCCTTCGCCGGTGTCCTGGCGGTACGCTTCGGCGAAAGCTTCGCCGAGGGCGATGCGGCTGTCGCCCGTGAAGACCGTGAAGCGCCAGGGCTCAGTCTCGCCGTGGCTGGGCGCCCAATTCGCCGCTTCCAGCATCTGTTCGATCAGATACCGATTCACGGCGTCCGGCTTCAGGCGAGCCACTCCCAAGCTGCGCCGGTGCGCAATCGCCTGCTGAAGCGCCTCCACTGTTGTCGAGTCCAGCGCGTGCGTATCCAGCGTCAAATTTTGATCCGTCATAATAATATTTCTCCGGGAACGAGGTCTCGAAAGATTATACCGGCGGGAATGGCGCTCAGTTCCCGCATATCGATCTTTCTTTGTGTTCTTGACGGCGAAAACCGCCTGTGTTATAATCGAGACGTCTTTGGTGAACCAAGTTTACCAGGTCCTAATGAGGCTCCATCGTTTATGAATATCCATGCTTATCGGCTCGCGGCGCTGCTGGCCGCCCTTTCCCTTTCGGCGCACGGCGAAGCGAGCGGCGCGGCGCCGAAATCTCAGCCTTACCAGTGGCGCAATGTGGCGATCATCGCGGGCGGCTTTGTCGATGGGCTTCTGTTCAGTCCCACTCAAGAAGGGCTGGCGTACGCGCGCACGGATATCGGCGGCGCTTACCAATGGGACAAAGCCGCCAAGCAGTGGGTTCCCCTCAACGACTGGGCGGGCGGCAAGGACGGCAATCTTTTAGGATGCGAGAGCATCGGCGTAGACCCCACCGACGCCAAGCGCCTTTATCTGGCTCTTGGGACTTACACGCAGCCCTCGTCCGGAAACGGCGCGATCATGCGCTCGTCTGATGGCGGACGCAGCTGGAAACGAACGGATATGCCGTTCAAGATGGGCGGCAATGAAGACGGACGCTCCGCCGGGGAGCGCTTGGCTGTCGATCCTCACAAGAACGGCGTGTTATACTTTGGGTCGCGCAATGACGGCCTTTGGAAGAGTTCTGATTACGGCGCGACCTGGGCGAAAGTCGAGATCTTTCCGGTGACGGGCCGCACGAACGGCGTCGGCGTGATCTTTGTCGTTTTCGACAAGGCAAGCGGCCCCGCTGGCGCGCCCAGCCGAGCGCTTTACGCAGGCGTCTCGCAAAAGAATGGGCCAGCTCTGTATCGAAGCGCGGACGCCGGCGCGACATGGACGGCCGTCGCCGATCAGCCGCGGGGACTGCTGCCGCATCACGGGGAAATGGACTCGGACGGGGCGCTCTATCTCACATACGGCAGTGCGCCCGGGCCCAACAACATGAGCGACGGCGCCGTATGGAAGCTCGATACGAAGTCAGGCGTTTGGACGAACATTACTCCGCAAAAGCCGAGCGCCACTGTCGCAACCGGTTTTGGCTATGCGGGGCTGGCCGTGGACGCGCGTCATCCCGGCGTCGTTCTGGTCTCGACCATGGACCGGTGGAGTGGCGGCGACACGCTGTTTCGCACGACCGACGGCGGCGCGCACTGGACGGACCTTGGACCGAAGACAAAGCGGGATTGGTCCCTGACGCCTTATCTGACCTTTGGGCGGCCCAGCGCATCGCTGGGCTGGTGGATCGGAGCGCTGGCGCTCGATCCGTTCCACGAAGGCCATGTGATGTACGGCACGGGCGCGACGATCTGGGGGAGCGACGACGCCGACCGCAAGGACGCCACTCACTGGTCGGTCCGCGCGGCGGGCCTGGAGGAGACGGCGGTGAACGATCTGGTCAGTCCACCCGCCGGGCCGCATCTTCTCAGTGGGCTTGGCGATATCGGCGGCTTCCGTCACGATGACTTGACTGTCTCACCCCGCTCCGGGATGATGAGCAATCCGATCTTCATCACCACATCTCGTATTGACTACGCCGCGCTCGCCCCGAACATCGTTGTCCGCGTGGGGCGAGCCGACGACGGCTCCAAGCGCGGGGCGTACTCCACGGATACCGGCGCGACCTGGACGCCGTTCGCCTCTGAGCCGTCTGGAACGAAGGGATCGGGCGACGTCGCCGTGTCCGCCGACGGCAAGACGTTCCTCTGGGCCTCCGACGGCGCCGCTCCCGCCTACTCGCGGGATTTCGGCGCAACCTGGAAAGTATCTGCTGGTTTGCCCGAGAATAAAGTCAAAGTCATCGCCGATCGAGTCGCCTCCGACACGTTCTACACGATGACCGACTCGCACCTTTTCGTCAGCACAAACAGCGGCGCGACATTCACGCCGGCTGCCGGGACTTTGCCTCAATGGGCGACACAGCTGCGCGCGGCGCCGGGCCGAAAGGGCGACCTATGGCTGACGGCTGGAAACAATGGCGTCTTCCATTCGACGGACGGCGGCGCCAGCTTTGTTTCTATAGGCTCGGTCCACGACGCGCAGAAGATCGGCTTCGGAAAAGCCGCTCCCGGCCGCGACTACCCTGCCCTTTATCTGACGGGGCAGACCCGCGAAGGCGCTTCGGGCGCCTTTCGCTCGGACGACATCGGCCAAACCTGGGTGCGGATCAACGACGACTTCCACCAATACGGCTACAGCGGTCAGGCGATCACCGGCGATCCAAGAATCTATGGCCGCGTGTACATGGGCAGCAATGGCCGAGGGATATTGTACGCGGACCCGGTGGGGAACTAGGTTGTCCTCTGACTGTTTCTTCTCTTTGACAGCGAACTGAAACCAAAGACGCGCTTTCTAGACGGAAAGTAGTGGTACAATCCGTGCAAGAGCGCTTTCGCCTGGCTGCGCTCCATCAGTTCTCTTAAGAAGACAAGGAACCGATCCATGGACCCGAGCATCATCGCCGCTATTCAAACCGCTGTGGACAACGAACCCGACAACGCCGCTCTTCGGCTGCATCTGGCGGCGCTGCTGCTGGAAGCCGGATATCCAGAGAATGCGCTGGCGCACTGCGCGGCCGTCCTGGAGAACCAGCCGGACCACCTGGACGCGCTGGACAAGGCGGCGCTGGCGGCGGAGATGAGCGGGGACGCGCCCAAGGCGAGCGGATACCGGCGTCTCCATGAGTCGCTGTCCTGGAACCGCGCCAAGAGCCTGATCGAAGATTACGTTCCTACTGATCCGATTGACGACCTTTCCGGCGATCCGTCGATCGAATGGATTGAGGGCGAAGCCCTGCAAATTCCGTTATCCGACGATCTGCTGGATGCAGATTTGGAGCCCGAGGCGTGGGAGACCGAGCAGCCGGAGACGACCCTGAAGGACGTGGCCGGGATGGCGGAGGTCAAGCGTCGTCTGAACATCGCCTTTCTCACTCCCATGCGCAACCCTGACATGATGCGGCTTTACGGCAAGTCCCTGCGTGGCGGCCTGCTGCTCTACGGTCCGCCTGGATGCGGGAAGACCTTTATCGCCCGCGCCGCCGCCGGCGAGCTTGGCGCGCAGTTTTTGACCGTCGGCCTGACCGATGTCGTGGACATGTGGCTGGGGCAGAGCGAAAAGAACCTGCGTGAGATCTTCGAAACGGCTCGGCGGCGCAAGCCCTGTGTGCTGTTCTTCGACGAGATCGACGCGCTCGGCCGCAAGCGCAGTCTGACGCGCGATTCGGCGGGCCGGGGCGTGATCAATCAACTGCTCGCGGAGATGGACGGCGTGGGGGACTCTAACGACGGCGTGTTTGTGCTGGCGGCGACCAATCATCCCTGGGATGTGGATGTCGCGCTGCGCCGCCCGGGCCGCCTCGACCGAACCCTACTTGTCCTGCCGCCGGACGCCGCCGCGCGCGAGGCGATCCTGCGCGCCCGCATGCAAAGCCGCCCTACTGAAAGATTAGACTACGGTTGGATCGCAAGCAAAACCGAGGACTTCTCCGGCGCCGACGTCGCGCATCTGTGCGAGTCCGCGGCCGAGCTGGCGATGGAGGACTCGCTCGCGTTGGGCAGCGCGCGCCCTATTCGTATGGACGACTTCAAGCGCGCCCTCAAAGAAGTGCGCGGGAGCGTTCGCCCCTGGTTCGACACCGCCAAAAACTACGCGCTGTTTGCGAATGAAGGCGGCGTCTACGATGAACTGCTCGAACATCTGCGTGCGCGGCGGATGATGTAGGAGCCTGCCGCCTCCATGAATCCTCACCTGCGCCGCGCCCAGCTCTTTCTGCAGCAGTCACGCAACGAGAACGCCCTCGCGGAGATTGGCGAGGCGCTCGCGACGGACCCCCGCGATCCCTTTGCTCACGCCTTCCGCGCCCTGGCGCTCGCTGCTTTGGCGCGCGACCCAGAGGCCCTCGACGCCGCACGCCAGGCCGTGCACTGCGGACCCGACCTGCCTTACCCCCACTACGTCCTGGCCTGCATTCTGGAGGAGCAGGGCAAGCTGGCCGACGCTGAGCGTGCGATCGGCGAAGCCCTGCGCCTCAGTTCGGCCGATCCCGATCTCTATGCGCGCCTCGGTCAGATCCACATTCGCCGTAAGCGCTGGGCGTCGGCGCTGGACGCGTCCGAATCGGGCCTGCGCGTGGACGCCGACCATACCGCCTGCGCGCAGATTCGCGCGGTGGCGCTGTATCATTTGGGCCGAAAACTGGAAGCGGAGGATGCGCTGAAGGCAGTGCTCGCCCATGACCCGGAGAACTCCGCCAGCCACGCGCAGCAGGGCTGGATCTGCCTGGAGCGCAAGGATCAAAAGCAGGCACTGACGCATTTCCGGGAGGCGCTGCGCCTTAACCCGGAGAGCGCGACGGCAAGGCAGGGGATGGTAGAGGCGCTGCGGGCTCGGTACAGACTGTATCGCATCGTGCTGAGCTATTTTCTGTGGATCGACCGCTTCGGCGTCCCCGTCCGATTAGGGATTCTCCTGGGAGCCTGGCTGGCGGCGTGCGGCGCTCTGGCGGTCGCTCACTCTACCCCGCATTCGCGTCCCCTGCTGCTGCCGGCGATCATTCTCTACATTCTCTTCGTCGTGCTGACCTGGACCGCACAGCCGCTGTTTGATCTATTACTGCGTCTCGATCCGGCCGGCCGCATCGCCCTGACGCGCAATCAGGTCGCCGCCTCCAGCTGGGTCGGTCTCTGCCTGCTCTGCGCCATTGGCTCCGCGCTGCTCTGGCTCGCGACGAATTCGTCCTGGCCCTTGATCGGCGTGATCGGCTTTCCACTTCTCACGATTCTCGTCGGCCAGAGCGCCGCGCGCAATATCCGCCGCGCCGCCATCCTGAACGGGCTTCTCGTCACACTCGTCGCCATCATCTGCATTGGCGGCGTCGTTCTTGGCGCCGCCAATCTCTTTCCCAGCGCTTTGGGAATCCTCATCGCACTCGTCGCCGCCGCAACCTGGATCCGCACCTGGCGGCGGGTTGGGTTGTGATTAGTGGCCCTCATATGACCCACCCCCGGCCTTCGGCCGATCCCTCCTTGAAGCAGGGAAGGGTTGGAAAGAGACTCTCGGACGAAAGCCGCCTGCAATAACCAATCCTAATTACCCTTCCCTGCTTCAAGGGAGGGGGCGGCCGAAGGCTGGGGGTGGGTTACGCAGGGAGGGGTAGGTCATACGGGGCGGCGGAAGGACGGGGGTAGCATCCGGAATGAGCCTAATGTGGCGGCGAAAGCGGCAGCTTCAGCCATGCGAGGCCGATGTCGCGTCCCATGTGGCTCTTGCTGTCACCGCCGGGCGCGTCGTAAAGGACCGCAAGTTTATTGCCGGCCTTGACCACACCAGGGAGGCCGAT
>JAOQAA010000381.1 GCA_025963815.1 Capsulimonas sp. | reverse complement strand
CTTCCCCTTCATGGATCATCGCGATTTTATCGCTGATTCGGAAGATGCTCGTAATATTGTGCGACACCACGATGCTGGTGACGCCCAATTTGTCGCGCATCTGCATGATCAGCTCATCGACGACGCTGCCCACGACAGGGTCCAGTCCACTCGTCGGCTCATCGTACAGCAGCATTTCCGGAGCCATCGCGATCGCCCGCGCCAGGCCGACGCGCTTGGCCATACCGCCCGATAGCTCCGAAGGGTGCAGGTCTTCGGTCCCCGGCAAACCGACCAAGGCCAATTTCTCGCTCACGATCTCACGGATCTGCTTGGGACGCATCCGGCGGCGGCGCGTCAAACCGAACGCCACATTCTCATACACTGTCAGCGAGTCGAAGAGAGCGGCGTACTGGAACACCATGCCCATGCGCTCTCGCACGTGGTTCAGCTCATCTTCAGACATCCCGACGATCTGCGCGTCGCCAATCCAGATCTCGCCGCTGGTGGCGCGCGTCAGCCCGCCGATGCAGTGCAGGAGGGTCGTCTTGCCGGAGCCGGACATTCCCATGACGCAGAGGATCTCGCCGGGAGTGACCTCCAGATCGACTCCCTTCAGCACCTGCTTGCCGCTGACCGTGTACTTCAGATCCTTGACGACGATCCGCGATTCTTCGGGAGAGTGTACTACTTCTCCGTCACTTCGCGCCTCGTCCGCGCTGCTGGCGTCCAAACTCATATGCCGGAACTCTTGGTAAACATCATGGCCGCCAGGAAGAAGTTCGACAGATAGATCAAAACGATCGACAGAACGACCGAATTGGTCGTCGCCTGCCCAACTTCGGTGGCGCCGCCGCGAGTGCGCAGCCCTTGATGGCATCCGACCAGCGCAATGATCAATCCGAACACGACGGTCTTGACCATGCCTAAGTAAAAGTCCGACGGCTCCAGAAACTGAAGGATAGACGACGGAAAGGTCGCGGCTGGAATCCCTTCCATATAGACCGCGACCATATATCCACCGACGATCCCGGCGGCGTCGGCTAGCGCGCACACAGCGGGCAGCATGATCAGCGAGGCGAGCACGCGCGGGACCACCAGATACTCGATGGGGCTCACCGCCAGGGCGCGCAGGGCGTCGATCTGCTCCGTGACCTTCATGGTGCCGATCTCGGCGGCGATGGCCGATCCGGCGCGCGCCGCCACAACGACTCCCGTCAGCACCGGCGCCAGCTCACGCGAAATCGCCAGCGATACGACCGCGCCAACCAGGGATCCAACACCATAGGTGTTCAAAAACTGCGAGAAATACAGGGCGATAACAGCGCCCGAAGCAAAGCTGGTGAGCAGTGCGATGGAGACGGAATGCACACCTAAAAACGCCATCTGCTGGATCAGGTCACGAGAGTTGACCCGTCCCTGCACCAGCGCTGTTACAGTCTGCCCCAGCAGTATCGCGAGCTCGCCAATGTACCCCAGCACGACCTCAAATAAGTTCGCGCTCTTCGCCCTGGTCGAATCCACATCCGCCGGAGCCGTCGTTGCTTGATCGGCCATATCCCCATTAAACCCGGTACAGTATACTTGAATCGGGTATACGAGTCAAGGCGAGTCGGCGCGCGGAGTCGCGCCGCGCCGTGAGTCCACAGAAGGAAGACAGCAGATGAGCGTACATATTTACCGGGGTTTGGAGGGAGTCACATTCGCGGAAACGGCGCTTTCCGAGGTGGACGGCCTGGCGGGACGCGTCACGATTCGCGGTTACGACTTGCGGGACCTTGTCGGCGTAGTAACCTTCGATGACATCGTAGGCCTGCTGTTTGGAGAGAGTCTCCCCAATCCCACCGAGCGTGGCGCCATTGCAGCCTCAATCCGCGCAGCCGCCATCCTGCCCACGGCCGCGCGTTCGGCCGTCTCGCATGCCGTGACCATCGATCCGATGGACGCCCTGCGCGCCGCCACTGCCGCACTGCCATCGCCCAAGAACACCGACTCTGCGACCGCCCTTTCACTGATCGGAAATGTCGCGGGGATCCTGACGCTGCATCACCGTCTGCGGCAGGGCGATCCTGGATCACTCTCCGAAGAAAGAGACTCGCGTGGAACATCGGCGTTTTTGCTGCATGGGATATTGGGACAAACGCCGACGGACGCGCAGGTGCGCGCCTTAGACGCCTACCTGGTCACGATGAGCGAGCATGGCATGAACGCATCGACGTTCGTCGCGCGCTGCGTCATCTCCACGGGGTCCGATATGGTCAGCGCCCTCGCCGCCGCCGTCGGCTCCCTCAAGGGCCCGCGCCACGGCGGCGTTCCCGGCCCTCTGCTGCACGACCTGCTCGCCATCGGCGAAGCCTCAAAAATCGAGCCCTGGGTGCGCGATCAAGTCGCGCAAAAGAAACGCATACTCGGCTTCGGCCATCGCGTCTACAAAGTCCGCGATCCACGCGCCGAAGTCCTCGCCAAGGCCTCTCTAGCCCTGGCGCAAACCGACAAAGAGAAATCGCTCTGCGCCTTCGTTCAGGAGTTCGACGCCATCACAACCCAAACACTCGCCGAACTCAAGCCCACGCACAATCTTCAAGTCAATGTCGAGCTTTACGCCGCCTTGATCCTGCACCTGCTGAGCGTTCCCGCCGATCTCTTCACGCCGCTCTTCGCCGCCGGCCGCACCGCCGGCTGGTGCGCGCACATGATCGAGCAGCATGGAGACAATCGGCTGATCCATCCGGAGGTAAGCTATGTAGGCCCGCGTGGGCGGGAGATTGCGGGAATCTAGCTGCTGTTTTCGTTTCCCAACTCGAAACGACCGAAAATCCTGGGATAATTTCTGGCCGATAAGCAGCAAGCTAACATAAATAACAGTAAGCGCGAGGGGCGCGACAGCCAAAATAGAATCAATCGTAGTGACGCATTCATTCAGAAAAAGGATTCTCCATGAAAAATAAAGCCGGATTTACGCTGATAGAATTACTCGTAGTTATCGCAATCGTTGCCGTGTTGGCTGCGATTCTGTTCCCTGTGTTCGCAAAGGTGCGAGAAAAGGCGCGGCAGACGAGCTGCGCTTCCAATGAAAAGCAGTTAGGCCT
>JAOQAA010000351.1 GCA_025963815.1 Capsulimonas sp. | reverse complement strand
ATGCGACATCTCATTCGCCCAATCACCTTCGGTCTGCTCTGCGGCGCCGTCCTGGCGACCGGCTGCGGCAAGAATAACGGCTCCACCACGGGCGGTGGCCCTACCACTGTCGCCGCCGGGCAAAAGGTGAACGTCTACTTGCTGCCCAAGCAAAAGGGCATTGCCTACTTCACCTCCTGCAGCGTCGGCGCCGAGGCCGCCGCGAAGGAACTGGGCGACGTCAACCTCGTCTATGATGGCCCCACCGACGGTGCTCCCGAGGCGGCGGCTTCCCTGATCGAATCCTGGACGCTGAAAGGCGCGAATGTCATCTGCGTTTCGCCCAACGACCCGAACGTGCTCTCACCCGCAATGGAGAAGGCCCGTAAGCAGGGCGTGCACACGCTGACGTGGGACGCCGACAGCAAGCCCGAATCGCGCGAGTTCTTTGTCGATCAGGCGACCTCCGAGCAGATTGGCGACGCGCTTGTGGACACGATGGCCAAGGACATCGGCGGCGCGGAGCCGACCGGCAAAGTGGCCATCGTCACCGCGACATTGACGGCGGCCAATCAGAACGAGTGGATCAAGTACATGAAGGAGCGCTTGAAGAAGTATCCGAAACTTGAACTCATCGGGGTCAAGCCCTGCAACGACAACCAGACCCTCGCGTTCCAGGTGACCCAGGATCTCATGAAGACCTATCCGGACCTTAAGGGTGTCTTCGGCATCAGCAGCGTCGCCTTCCCGGGAGCTGCCGAGGCGATCAAGCAGGCGGGCAAATCCGGTCAAGTCTTAGTGACCGGCCTGTCCACCCCCAACAATATGAAGCCCTACGTCAAGGGCGGCACCGTCAAATCCGTCGTCCTGTGGAACACGGAAGACCTGGGCTACCTGACCATCTACGCCGCCGAAGCCGTCGCGACCGGCAAGCTCAAGCCCGGCGCCACCACATTCCACGCCGGCAAATTGGGCGACAAGAAGATCGACGGCGACAAGATCCTGCTGGGCGACATCCTCGTCTTCAATAAGGACAACATCGACAAGTTCGACTTCTAATCACTTATTCGTAAAGCCCCGCCTGACTTCGGTCAGCGGGGCTTTTTTGCGTTTCGCCAGTGCATTGCTTGACATAAACCAGAAACTCGAATATAACCCAAGCGAATCAAGGAGAAGTTTATGACTACTGAAACCCCATCCACGACAATCGCTGTTACTCGCCACTTTGACGCTTTGTCCGAGCGCGTCTTCGACGCTTGGCTCACCCCTGAGATTGCCGGAAAGTGGCTGTTCGCCACGCCGGGGGGCAAAATGCAGAGCGTGGAGATCGATCCGAGAGTCGGCGGCGGCTTTACCATCATCGAACGCCGTGGCGACGAAGATGTTGCGCACTACGGCCGCTATCTGGAGCTCGACCGACCACGCCGTTTGACGTTCGATTTTGGCGATGAGATTGTGGAAAAGGCGACGATCGTCACTGTGGAGATCGCCTTGGTCGATGCGGGCTGCGAATTGACTCTCACTCATGAGGGGGTATATTTAGAATTCGCTGATCGGACGAAAGACGGATGGACCACGCTGCTTGCGGGCCTTGCCCAAGTCTTGAGCGAAACTGCGTAACGTGTCAGCTCGCGCTGAGCGTGATTTTGTTCATCCCGGCCGTTGTCCAGCCGTTTTTCTCGATGTTCTGCCGCAGCAGTGTTTGAAGCTCCGGCATGATCTGCCGTCCGGTAGGATCGAACTGCTCGAACAGCATTGAGAGGTTGAGACTGGCTTCCCGCATCCATGGCATTTCCTTCACCAGTGCGATCAGCTTCACGAAGCCTCGATCTTTTGCGCCGGTATTGATCAGATGGTAGGCGTGATGCATACGGAAATAAGGGCTATGGTAAAATTCCGTTTCGCCCAAACACCAGAACTCCTCGGATTGCGCCGGGTCGCTGAGACTCTCAGCAATCTCGACCGCCAGAACCGGGGAGGGGACTGAACCGGTTTCCTGGCTGAACAGAGACTCGAACATGGAAACAATGGAAGTGTCCGTGACGGGCTGAGACGGGGCCATCTGGCGGGTGTAAATGGCATGCGCTTCTTCACATCGGCCAGTCAAATGGAGGGCATCGGCATATACCGTTTGAAGACCCTGCTCGTCCGGGGTGGTTTCGGTTGCTTGCCGCGCGTGATCGAGAGCATCCGACGGGCGATCCAGGCGCATCAAAGTTTTGGCCATGGCCGCTTGAAATTGGGCGTCGGCTTTTTCCGATTCCTCGGCCTTCTCCAGCAGTGACATCGCCTGCTGTGGGCTCCGGTTGGCGACGAGATAGTTCGCGACCTGCCATCGTTTCATTGACTTGCCGACCATGCTCATGATCTGCTCAAACAGAAGGGCGCGCTTGTCGTACGGCGATTCGATTGCTTTCCATTCGGAGAACGTCTGACCGAGGCCTTCATGCGGCGTCATGAGATTGCCGGTTTTCGGATGCTTCAACTCCATGTTGATGGCGCCCAGCTTGGTCACGGCTCCAAAGCGCTGTATCGCTTGCTCCCACTCCTCATCGAAACGTCGCTGCTGCGCCGGATCGGCCGGCGGCTGGCTCTTTTTGCCGAAAAGGTTTCCCAATAAACTCATTCTGAATCGATCCCTATGATTGCCGTTAACGGCGCAATTTCCGTTTCTTTGCCTTGGTTTTGGGCTTGGGAGTAAGCGCCGAGTGGCGGCGGCTATCTTCCGCATTTTGGGCCAGAGCGTTAGCCTGAACGAGATCACCCTTGGCGCGGAATGAATGCGAGAGGGCCAATTCCTTACGGTAGCTCGCCTTCCATGCATCCGCGAGAGTGTGAACCTTAACGATCCGGGCGGGCGGGTGCGCCTTTTGAACCCGAGACT
This sequence comes from Capsulimonas sp., assembly GCA_025963815.1. Classification (GTDB taxonomy): domain Bacteria; phylum Armatimonadota; class Armatimonadia; order Armatimonadales; family Capsulimonadaceae; genus Capsulimonas. The sequence continues at coordinate 2,283 of JAOQAA010000351.1, read as the reverse complement.
TTCGTCGAAGCTGCGCGGCTCTCACACGGCGATTGCGGATCGGCGTGTGAGCCGCCGCTATTGCCAGGTGTGGCTGCGCCGTTTTGCGCACCGCCGGTTTTGCGGCAGGCGTCGCCGGTTTCATGGTGGGCGCGGTCGGTTTGACGACAGCGACGGCCGGTCTGACGGCGGCTAAGGCTGGTTTGACGACTACAGCTGATTTTACTGGAGCGATAGTCGGCGCCGGCGGAGACGGGACGGCGTTTTTCGGGGCCAGATTCACGGGCGCGGGCAGCGGCGCTTCCGTGTGGTTAACCAGAAGCGTCATGGGGGCTTTCGACGGCGCGGGCGGCGGCGCGACTTTCTGAGCCGTGACTATCGGAGCGGCTTTCAGAGGCGCAACTGCTGGGACGGCCTTCTGGGCCGCGACCGGCGTTGGCGCATGGATGGGCTTGGATACGGGCGGCGCGGCGTTGCGCTGCACGGAGATTACCGGCGCTTTGATCTTGCGGCCAATTGGGGTGGGGGGCGGCGCCTTGTGAGTGAAGGCGAAGACGGCGCAGACCGCCAAAGCACCGGCTGCCGCCGCGCCGATTGCCGTCAATATCGTCCGCCGAGGGTTCGGCACGGCCAGCGCAGGAGACGATTCGGCTGCCTGGGTGACCTTGGGCGTGCCGGAGAAAGTGATTTTTGTTTCGGCGGGGGGCGGCGGGGCGGGCGACGCCGTTCCAATGACGGGCGATGACGGTTCCACGCCTCGCGGCGCGGTGAGCACCCGGACGAACTCGCCGCATGTGCTGAACCGCTCACCGGGTGATTTGGCGAGACATCGCAGGAGAGCGTCGCTGGTGGTCTGTGAGAGCGACGGCGCCAGTTCTCGCGGCGGGGGCGGGGCGTTATGAACGTGCGCCATCAGCAGCGCCATGGCGGTCACCGTTTCCGAACTTTCAAACGGTGTGCGTCCGCACATCATCTCATAGGCGACGACGCCGAAGGAATAGATGTCCGAACGGTAATCGACGGGCTGTTCGTTGGCTTGTTCCGGAGAGATATACTTCGGCGTACCGACGATGCCACCGGTCTGCGTGAGTCGGGCGGCGGCGTCCTCCTCCGCAACCCGGGAGATCCCGAAGTCCACGAGCTTGACCATATAGCCGCCGGAGTTCATATCTTCCAACAGGATATTGGCCGGCTTGATATCGCGGTGAATGACGCCCACGCTATGGGCGTAATCGATCGCTTCAGCGATCTGATGGAGAAGGGGAGCAGCTTCACTCAGCGTCAGCGGACCATGGCGTCGGAGATGTTCGCCGAGATCGTGTCCCTTAATCAGCTCCATGGTAAAATAGGGCCGGCTCCCATTTCCATCGCCGACGGAGTAAATGGTCGCAATATGGCGGTGGCTGAGTTTCGCGGCGGTGCGTGCTTCCGAGAGAAAGCGCGCCACGATTGTTTCCTCGTGAGCCATCGAATCTCGGAGCAGCTTGAGTGCTTCAAACCGCTGTAGGTTCATGTGCCAAGCTTTGTAAACTTGCGCGACACTGCCTTCTCCGGTCAATTCATCCAGCCGGTACGGTCCTAATCGAGTGCTTATTTCCATTGCTTAAATCGGAGGCGGGACGAAAAAGAGTTCAGGTTTGGGATGTGCGGCTGTCTGCTTGCCTACTCTTCTATGATACCACCTCAATTGGCAAAATGGACAAAGAAATCTCTGGAGGACCAAGCTCAGTGCGCGGCGATGCTGGCGTGAAGCATGACGCAACCGCCCGCGCTCCAGGCGTTTTCAAGATCGCTCTTGTCGCCGAAGCCTCCGCTGATGGGGGCTTGGCGTCCGTAGGCCGTGCTGCCGCTGCCTCCGCTGACGGAAGCGCCGAAGCTGATCGCCCTGTTGCCGACGCCGCCGCTCACCGAAGCGCCTTCATCGCCGGCCTTGTTGCCGATTCCGCCGCTGACCGACGCTTCATCCGCGCTGGCCGAATTGTGATATCCACCGCTGACTGAGGAAAACACCCCATCCGCCATATTGTAGTCGCCGCCGCTGACGGATGCGCAGTTGGCGCTGGCGGTGTTAGTGTAGCCGCCCGCCACCGTGGCGTACCGGCCGCTGGCGACGTTCTGGCTGCCTCCTGTGACCGAGGCGTAGGGCGCACGGGACGTGTTATTCGCTCCGGCGACGATGCCGCCGTAAGACAAATAATTGTTGGCGTCGCCGAGGATCAGATTGTGGCTTCCGGTGCGGGTCTGCGCGGCGTACGGGCTCTTGGCGTTGTAGCCGACGATCAAGTTGCCAAGACCGGTAGGCCG
>JAOQAA010000335.1 GCA_025963815.1 Capsulimonas sp. | reverse complement strand
GTTTGGGTCTATGTTCTGAATGACAAGATCAGTCACGGGCCCGACGCGCCGCACGATCCGCCGACGAACACGACCGCCGGAGACGTTCTGGCGGTTCATGTAGGGGCGGAAGATCCTGCGGGCTACTCGATGACGGCAAGTACGGATAGCTGGAAAGAAGGCGGCGATCACGACGGCGCTGAAGAGAAGGGGCGCGATTAAATGGATCTCAACACATTCTGGTTTTTGCTGATCGGCGTCCTGCTCATTGGCTATGCGATCCTCGACGGGTTTGACCTGGGAGTAGGGGCGCTCCATCTCTTTGCCCGCACCGACCAGGACCGGCGAATCTTCCTCAACGCGATCGGCCCGGTGTGGGACGGCAACGAAGTCTGGCTCGTCACGTTCGGCGGCGCGCTCTTCGCGGCCTTTCCCAAAGCGTACGCGACGGCCTTCTCGGGGTTCTATCTGGCGTTTATGTTCCTGCTCTGCGCCCTGATCTTCCGGGCGGTCGCGATTGAGTTTCGCAGCAAACAAGAATCCCCCATTTGGCGGCGCTTCTGGGACGGCGCGTTCTTCGTCGCCAGCGCTTCCTCGTCGCTGCTTTTCGGCATCGCCGTCGGGAATTTAATTCTGGGACTGCCCATCGGCGCGGATGGAGATTTTCGAGGGCAGCTTGGCGACCTCGTGCGTCCCTACGCCCTGCTCGTCGGTTTCTTCAACCTGTCGATGTTCATGATGCACGGCTCGATCTATCTGTATCTGAAGACCGAAGGGGAATTGCAGGAGCGCATCCGGCATTGGATTTATCGAACGTTCGGGATTTTCTGCTGCCTCTACGCGTTCACCACGATTGCGACTTTGCAGGCGCTGCCGGGCGCGACGCGTAATTTCGCGCAGTACCCATGGGTCTGGGCGATCGTTGCGCTGAACGTGCTCGCCATTGCGAACATTCCCCGCGCTCTGCACAAGCAGCTGCCCTCGTTCGCATTCTTTTCGTCGGCCTGCAATATCGCCGCACTGGTCGTGCTGTTCGGCGTTGCGATCTTCCCGAATATGATCATCAGCAGTCTCAACCCCGCGTGGAGCCTGACGATCTACAACGCCGCATCCTCACAAAAGGCGCTGGGTTTAATGCGCAACATCGCCTTTCTCGGCCTGCCGTTCGTAATGACCTACACGATTGCGATTTACTGGGTGTTTCGAGGCAAGGTCAAGGTCGGGAAGCATAGCTATTGAGGGCCAACCTAATAAACCTGTCCCAATCCCGTATCCAGCGCCTGTCCGAGCTGCCCAGTGGCGAAGGGTTCGACGGCGGGGAAGGCTTTCAGGCGGAAGTTGAAGGTGATCGTTTGGCCGGGACGGATGCCAGTCGTTGTGTTCTGATAGATCAGAGTGCCTTCCCAGTCGTGCCAGGAGCGGGTGAGGGCGAGGCCCTGGTAGTCGAATGTGCTGGAAAAGCCATTGTAGCCGCCAATCGCGCGAAGGCGCCAGCCGGCGTCTTCGTTCGGATCTCGGAAGAACGGCAGATCCAGCTGGGCGTTGATTGCGGAAAAGCGATGCTGGTCCGGTGAGTAGCGTGTGTTGACATCCAGAGCGAAGCCCTGGGAGCCGCGAATACGGAAATAGTTCGTCAGGTCGAGCAGCCGGTGGTGATTCTGATCGTACGACGCGGAGGTGCGCAGCTGAAAATGTCCATCCGGCTGGATGATCATCTGGAGCGAGAGGCTCTGCCAGGGCGTCGGCGGGCCGAAGGCGGTTTCCTTGGCGGCGTTGAAATCGTAACCCGTGGCGATGCGAAGCTGGAACTTCTTGGAATCTTGCAGTGAAAAGTTGAAGTTCGCCGTGTTGTTGTTGCCGGAGAAATCGAACTGGAACGGCGTGAACCCGTAGGGCCGCAGGTAGTTATAGCTGAGGCCGGTCGAGGAGGTTTTCCCAAGCTTCAGCTTGTATTCCGCGCGTCCCGTGAGCAGATATTCGGCGGTGTTGTCGCCGTAGAACCGCTGGACAAAGGCCCCGCCATAGTCGATCGTGTTGCGGTCATTGATCTTGGCGGTCGTGCTGCCGGTGTCCATGCCAAAGCTGATCCGCTGAGTTTGTGTCTGCGAAGTCGGCTCATTGAACGTTCCTAAGGAGAAGTCGAGCCGCGTCGCCGCCGGCAGAAAGCGCTTCAGCATGGACAGACGGGTGGCGTCGCTCGCCAGCCGGAACTCCGGGAGGCGCTCCAGACCGCCGAAAAATGTCGAGCCGACCTGTGTGTTCTGGAGCTGCGTGAATTTCGAAGTGAGCACCTGGAAGTCGAAAGCTTTGTGCTGCTCGGCGTATTCGATATTGGTGTCGAGCTCGCTGCGCTTGGTGGGATCGATCCCTTGATAAGTATTGGTAAAGCTGGTCAGCGTGAACAGCGTGTGCAGTTGCTCCGTCGACGTCGGCTTAAATGTCTGGTCGAACGCAGCGGTGGAATTCAGGGAACCGCCGAGACCATAGTCGCTGGAGTCGATGCTGGTGCGGATCGACGTGTTCAAATTTCCGACGCTGCGAGTCAGACTCAGCTGCGACGATAGCGACCGGTTTTGGTCTCCCCCCGCGAAGTACGAGTTCTGCTGAAACTGAGACGCGATATTCGCCAGCACCGTGCCGAACTGCTGCTGATGATTGAGGCTGCCGCTGTAATTTTCCTGCCCGGTGCTTTGATCCGCCAGATGATAAACAGAAACAAGTCCCGTGCCGCGCTTGAGATTGTCGGATTCTCCATAGTTCTGATCGAACCCCAGTCCCAGCCCTTTCTTCTGCATCGCATCAATCTTCAGGATGCCTGGCAGAGTGGTTGAAAGCGCATACCCAATAGCGAACTTGGCGAAGTATCCCTCGTCGGGGGTCTGGCCAAGCTGCGGGAAGAGCGTCTGTCGGGAAAGTCGCCGATCCAGCGGGACAACAAACCAGGGGATGGTGAACAGTTTTTTGTTTTTGCGATATAGCGTGACGTTTTTGCCGACCAGCCGCTTGCCAGGGATCACGTAAAGCTGCTTTGCAAGGAAATAGTAGTGCGGCTCTAAAAAGTCGCAGGTCGTGAACCGGCTGCCGCGCGCGTCGATCAGGCCCGGGCGGCCATTGATTTCGCCGCCATAGACCAGGATCGGCATGATCACGCCGACTTGAAGCCGCTGCGGCGCAATGGAAGTCGTAGCCCCAATAACGGTGTAGGTGTCCTTGCGCAGATTGATGCGCAGGCTGCCCTCCGGTCCTGTGGTGACGGTCTCGCCGTTCGGCGCATGGAGGATAGCGTTCTTCGTGAACAGCGCCTCGCCGGTGTCCAGGTCCACGTCGACCTGATCGCTGTTCAGCGTATATTGCTTGTATTTCACCCGGACATTGCCCTTGCCGGTCCACTTTCCCGCCGTGGTCTGCTCGAACGAATCGGCGTTCTCCAGAATGACGGAAGTCGCCGGATCAGCGTCTTCATCGCCGACGAATCCGGAAGTCCCTCCGCCTGGCAGCGGGATTTCCGTCTCAGGCAGCAGAATATTTGGGGAAGCGGGGGGGATCGCGACGCCGCCGTTCGGCGTTCCCGTCTCTCCTGGCGTCGTCGGGTTTCCCTGTGCGCCAAGATCTGTGGGCGCCGGGGCAGGCGCGACTGGTCCTACGCCGCCCAGGGTAGGATCGCCGCCCGCAGGGGGTGGGGCGGGCGTCTCGTCCGGCGTGAGCGTACTCGGCGGCGCGACGATATCCGATGGCGCGGCGCGTGGCGTCTCGACATCGGCGGCGAAGGCGCCGCCGGCGAGGGAGCACAGAGCAGCGCCGAGGACGCACGAATGTCGACGGAGTTTGGAGCGGGTTCTGGAGGGCAATGCATGCTCCCAAAAGCGGGGTTAGGCGTGAATGGCGATTTCCGGATCGGGCGTATCGCCGTTGTCGCGCCATTCGGCGGCGGCGGCGAACGCGGCGGCGAGGGCGGCGTAGACCGAGAAGATGGCGCGCCCGCTCAGTTTCTTCTCAATTCCCGGCGTCAGGCGCTTGGGCACGACATGGTAGTCAATGATGTAGGCGAAGACACTTGCCGCAATTCCCGTGGCGGTGTTGCCTCGCGATTTGGTCAGTGTCAGGGCGCCTTCAAAGGCAGCGGCCCAGAACACCATGGCCGAGGTGTTCGCGACAATTCCGAGTGTCGTGGCGCGCGGCGAGAAGTCATCCGGCTGGGAGATCTCGTCACCGTCGATCACATGGGTCACGGAGTTGATCGCGGACCAGGGAGAACCCGTCTCTCGCTGGCTGGCGACCATAATGGAGCCAACAGTGGCGGCGGTCAAAAGAGCGCTCGTCTTGAGCGTGTTGAGGAGGAAGCGTTTCCAAGTCATGCGGAGAGTGTACCCCACAAACTGCTCCGAGGAGTACGGCCTGAGGAGTGCTGTGGTATAATATCGCGCGATGACTTACACGGCGGAACAGGTGCTGGACGCGCTGCGGGAAGCGACGCGCGGGACGGAGTATGAAGAGCGGCTTTATCTCGTCGGCGGCTTCGTGCGCGATAAGGTCATGGGGCTGCCTTCAGACAAAGATGACATTGATCTTGTCCTGGAAGGCGACGCGCTTGCTCTCGCACATTTTCTTCA
>JAOQAA010000267.1 GCA_025963815.1 Capsulimonas sp. | reverse complement strand
GGTGGCCACCGTCATGGGTACGTAGAAACTCGATATAAGAAGCCGGCAAGGGCTTTCCAACCAGCGCCTCCAAATCGCGAAATCGGCCTTCATCGCCTTGATAACCTGGAGTAGGATCACCACCAGTATTGACGTTAATCCGAGCAATATTCATTAATTTTACCTTCTCCTATTACGTGGCGCCCTCCGACTGCGGGGCGCTCTGCTATTGCGTGGCGCTCCGAATGGAATAGCCCATTCATTATAACCTCCAACAGCTCCATGATCACGATGGAACACTCGCCAATATCGCGTCCCTGGCGTATGCTGCACGGTAGGCACTAGCCGCATTACTCCCAGGCGGCCGTCAGCCGCAGTAGAGGAAACATGCTCCCATGTGAAGCCCTCAGGATCTTCGCGGCGTCCTCTTGAAGAAACACGTTCGGTAATGCCAGGACTCACCCTTTCCATTCTAGCAGCAAATTCCGGATCTGCCAGCAAAGCATTATGGAGCGCTTCATTCATTCGGCGGAAATGCACGCTTCGGGAGCGCCCAAAATGGATCTCAGCCAATGGGGCTTCAAACCATGTGCTGTACACTCTTGGAGATTGTGGAACTCCCTCTGCTTCAAACGTTCGTCGAGCTTCGGCCGTTTCGGAATCGTTTTGAATGCGCCGCGCATTCATCTCAGCCTCATGAATCTCCGATGGCTCCAGAAGATGCAATCGTCCCCCCTCGGCAGAGCGATACTTTTGCTGAGCCGCGTCCCAGATACGTTTCAGACGCAAGTTGACTTCCGATCCAACTTCTGGGGCTATTTCGCGATGCCAGTCGTTAAACCGGATATTTCCATTTCGTTCTGCGATTTTTAATGCCCCGTAATCGGTCAAGTCTTCGAAGTGCTGGGCGCCACGTGGATCGTTATCGGCAATCCTCCGACGATCACGCTCCAACTTTGCATGAATATCTTGACGCAACGTATCCATATTGGCGCCCAATTCCTGCTGTAGGCGCTCCAGGCGAGAACGCGGGACGCCGGGCTCCGGAGTGGGCGCCGTTCCGCCAGACGGCGGCGGAGTTTCTCCTCCTGCTCCCGAGCCTGAGACGGTTTCAGGACGAACGGGACCTCCAGAATCAGAAAGAGCCCCCGCAGTTGCGGGAGCTCTTTCGGAGGGGACGGTATGGGAATTGGGAGGCGGATTTACCGACGATCCGTGGTCGTGGAGAAACGTTTGGGGATCTCCGGCCGCTTTTTCGAGAGCACGATGAGTGTAGTCGGCTGTCGCTTCGTTGAGAGGCCCTCGTAAATTGTCGGCGTTTCCGCCAGGACGCCCTGGCGGCGGAGATTCTCGCGGATTTGCAGGACGTGATTGAGATCGGCTTGAGTTACGATTCGGGCCTCCGACATTTTTCTTTCCTCCATTGACAGCTTTTCCGCCGCCGGCAAGCACAGGCGCTTCGAGATCCGAAGAAACACTCGCAATTGAGTGGTTGACGTTCATGGCGGCCGCCGCGCCATGTTTCTTCATAACGCTTTTGATAATTCGCGCTTTACGCGCCACATCCGTCAAGAAATCATTTGCGGAGATCCCCGCTTTCTGGCTTCGTAGAGAATTGGCGTGAAACACAGGCTCGCCATCGGCCAGATGAACGAGCGTCCCCTCTCCAAACAAAGGGGTTCCGTGACGATCCACAAGCCTGGGATCGTTCACCAAATCTTGGATCAGCGAGAGATGCTGATGAGGCGTATGCTCTTTGGGCAGAGACAACTGAACATCCGAAGTCATCACTTCATGCGGCGCGATCGTCTCACCGGGAGTCGCGAACCGGAAGGTCTTCGCTTCTAACCCATCGGAAATGCTCCCCAATGCGCCGGCGGCGTGATTGATTGCGGCGGGATCGCCGTCAACGGACAGGAGGCGATTGGAATTGACGGTAAATCCCTCGTTTGGATGCTGAAAAATGCTCTGTCCGTCCGTAATGGAGCCAAACTGAAAATGCTTATCGCCAATATGGTTGTAGTGAGCGATCAATCCGCTGTCAACAGTGGCGTTTGCGATTAACGGCGCCATATCCTTCGGCGCCACTCCCGCGTCTGTGAGAGCGGTGACAGCAGCTCGAGCATTATTCGCCCTTGCCGCATTCACGTCCGATCCAGATGTTTTCGGCAGTTCGTGTGACTTGGCTGCGGGACGAACCGGAGGAGCATTTCTGGAAGGCGGAGCCGTGGATCGCGGCAGATCGATTTGTTTCGACTGGCGCAGATGATAGGCTCCTTCCTGCAGCTGCGCCGCCTGATGATAGTGCCCCCGCGCCCCTTGAAAATCACCGGTTTTTGCTTTGAGATCGCCGAGCTGATTGTGGATGCGGGCCTGCCGATCCATTGCTTCCGCCTGCGTTTTCGCGATCTCCGTGTCGTGATCGCGGAATGGGTCCACAACTCGATTGACGTTCGCGGCCTTCATGCGTATGTCGGCCGCCTTCTGGGCGCAGCTTTGCGCCTGCGCTAAATACTTCGCCTGAGCTTTCAATTCACCTTTAGCGCCGGCCAGCACAGACCGCTTCATCAGTACAGAAACAGACATTTCGTATCCAAGCGCCACTTTTTCGGCGATGGAAACTCCCGTCCCAATTCCTCCGACAACATTGCTCGCCGCAATCAAGGGGTGATCGATGGCGCTCTTGAGCATATCGGATCCCACTTGCCCCGCCAATTTCTTCGCCGTTTTTTTGTCGCCGTGCAGACCAGCCTGGACAGCATGCCAGGCTGTCGCCGGGTCCCCATCCGGTCCTCCGCTCACGCCAAGCCATACCTGGTTACCGAGGTCCTGCACATGCTGAACGTCGGGCTGCGCGTCCTGAATTTCATCCTGCGCGCCCTGTTCGTCTCCCGTCAAATAACGTGCGCCGGCGACCCCGCCGTGCATGGCCGCCGATACTCCGGAACTCATCGCATCCATGGCCGTGACCGGCAGCTGCAGCAAACCGCCCGCCAGCAGCGGAATATCCGCGACGGAATTATGAGTTATTTTGTTATCGAGCGCTAAATACTGGTCGACACCGCCGCTCACACGAGCGACGACACGCGGCGGCAATCGCTTCGTCGCTCTGTGAACCACGTTCTTAACAAATGCATCTTTTTTCTTGTCCAGCGGCGTGATGTATCGATCGTAGCCAGAGCCAAACGCCTCGGATGTCGCCTGTGTGGCTGTCGCGATCGTTTGGGGAACTTCGCCTACGGACTCGTAAACATCCTGCGGGATCGAATCGTAGGCAGCCCCGGCACTTTCCAGGAAACCGCCAGGATCGTTATGAGATTGAAGCATTCGAACGCGGTCATCCGTCATTCGGACGCCCCGCGCATCAAAATAATCGACCTTGCCGTTTTGATAAGCAGCGCGAGTCGTATTAGTGACCGGATCGAACGTGCGAATCCGCATCCCTTTATTCGCAGCCGACGCACTATGAATTGGTGTGCCGGGAATGCCTGGATCCTGACTCACAAGCTGACCGTTTGGCAATTTTCGAACGGGATACCGGGCAGCGGTCTGAGAAGGGTTTCTTGCGTGAGCGTGAGAAACTGGGCGTACTGGGGCAGGCGCGGCCGTAACGCGTTTTAACAGAACTGTGGAATCGGAACTCAGCTCCTGTGGACCTCGATAAGGGCGGGACGGACGCCATAGCGGCGGCAGGTTCGACGACGTTATCGACTCAATGGCAGGAGGCGCTCCCAATAAATTGAAAGACTTTGGTGTTTTCTTAGGCATCTCGTCACGCTTTCGAAGCGGAAGGCTCGGCAGCAAAAAAAGCAGCCGATGGCTCGGCTGCTCACAGATATTTATAAAGTTGAGACGATTTATCGCCTAATTGACAGATTACCGGGCGCGGGATGACTGCGCCCCCGACGCCGCCCGCGACGTGGCCCATAATGCTCCCAGCCGAGGCTTGACCCAGTCCCCCGCCTCGCTCACCATCTGGTTTTGCCACTGGGAGTAACGGATCGCTCCGCCATGAGCGGCGATCTTGTGCGCGCCGATCACTACGGCGTCATCAAACATCCGGTTGTCACTCAGATCGAATGTTGACGCCATCTTCTTTTCCGAAAGCCGCCGCTCCTGAATACGGCCCCGCGCCGCGTTCACATCTGCTTGGGACATAAAAGAAGCCCCCGCATTCGCGGGAGCTTTGTTCCGAAACGATTTGGAAGAGACGCCTCCCGGGGAATTTCCCCCGCCAAGCAAATGGTCGAATGCGTCTCTCAATTCGGGGGTGATCTTGTTTCCCGCCAGCGGACCATTCTTCACCGTTCGGTAGACTCCGCGCAGCCAGTCTTTGAACTGCCGGAAGACGGGAACTAGCTCACGCGTGGGAGCCTTGCCTTCGCGCAGATATCGTTCGAAAGCTCGGGCGAACTTCTCCTCGTGCTCCACCTCCCACACACCGTTCTTGACACCCGCCCAAGCCTCCACATTTTGCAGATGAACGCCTTCCAAATCGCGGCGGAAGATATGGCCGAGCTCATGGACGACCGTGGAAGTATCCGCTCCTTGAAACGCATGAATTACTGCTCGACCATCGTCGAGAAAATGCACGGCGCCCTTTGCGCCTTGGTAAAGCGTTTTCGGGCTGTTCGGGTCAACAGCAGAAGAGGCTTCCACATGAGTGGAAGCCTCGGTATTGCTGACTTGGATTGGGTCTATTGTTTGTCCCGGGGATGGGATTTGAGATGAGCTTCGTACGCCTCGCCGTATTGATTCCTGAGGCGCTCCTCCGCTTCCGCCTGCGCCTGAGGATGAGGATAATTCGTCATTTGGTGCTCGTACACCGCCTCGAGCAAGTTCTTCAGACGCTCTTCCTCTTCCATGATGGCTTCGTCTTCCTCCGCCCCCTCCTCCATCTCCTCGACGAGTTCCCGGAGTTCCTCCAGGCTCAACCGTTCGCCGGAGCGCTGAAAGTGGTCGTCCCTCAGTTCCTGCAATTCTTCGTTGGTCCAAGTTGCCAATGTTCTCTCCGTTTCCGCTCGTGTGATATTGAAGCAGATCCTCGTCTAGCAAAAAGCTCGGGCGCTTGCCATAGGCCGAACGATACGTATTCCACGTCGGTTTCACGTCGCCGCGCTCGCGAACATAGTGCGATAACGCATTATACCATGGGATTGGCTCGCTGAAATATCCCAAATGATGGCCGCGATGTACATACTGATATGCCGGATGTTTCGGCACGCCCAGCTCCTCCGCAAGGATCGCATTCGGGTTGGATTTGTCGAACTGCACGGCCCCCACAAAGCCGCCGGTATCGTGATCGGGGAAGTTTGTGGTTCTTGGGACAATATCTTTATTCGCCACTGTGCCGTACTTCGCCACTGCTCCCTTCGTCGTTTTCGCGAGCCCTCCGCCTCCCAAGCGAAACAGGAACTTCCTTCGCTGATCGAATGTGAGCGCGGAAGGATCGATATCTCTGAGATGGTAGAACCCCTTCTTAGACGGCAGCGGGATTTTCGCTTTTTTCGCCGCAGCCTGAATTCCAAGGGAGAGATTTTTTCGCGATAACTTCCCAGTCTTTAGAGCATGTTCGGTCTCAAGATTATAGATCTCCCAATATTCTTTATTGCTCATGACGCTGTCTTTAGCGCCGATGACAATGTATCCCACTCCATCCGTGTCCCGGATTTTATTCGCCAATGCGTTAGCGATGGAACCGCCTTCACTCGCCCAGCCTGAGATCCCATAATGTTCTGGATGCATGCCATAGCCAGGTCCGCCGGACATTTGTATCTCGATACCGGAGCTGGGATCAAGCGGTTCATATCTGCCAACACGCATTCGGTCCCCATAGATAGGGAAGCCGATCTTCCTGGTTCCATCCTCATGTCTTAGATCTTCGGGATCAATCACATTCGGATTCAACCCCACCTTCCCTCGCACGTTCTGGCGCGGCGCTATTCCATCGGCATACTGGTAAAGCGCATTCGCCGGAGGCGCGCCGCCACTCTGGAGGCCTCCAAGACGGCTCCGATACCATCCCTCTTTCGGCCTTCCAGTTGCGCGCGACCACGCCCGTGCACGCTCCTCAGCGATTGCCGCCGAATAGTCCGCCACCATTTTCGTATGACCGAAGTGCTTTTGAAGGCTTTGTGAGAATTCAGAAGCGTTTGTAATCGCCTGCGAGCCAGTCAGAGGGAGCAAATCCCCCGATTCTGTGCGTATAGACGCCTGCCCAGGCTTCACGAAAATTACGGAAGGCGTGGAAGCCGGACCGGAGCCCGCTCCCAATCTTGGCGTTATCGGAGCCGCATCGATTACATTCAGGCGAGGCGCTCGCGAGCGAGGCGCCGCGGCAGGAGCGCTTCCCTTCACTCCAGCCACAATGGGAGCCACGCGAACCGGAACGCCAGGGCCATATTTCGTCGCGTCGGTCGCCGTGATCGCCTTGCGTTCAAAATAGGTTGCCGGGTTTAGCGCGGCGCGCGCGGGCTCCGTCTTGAGGCGGATGTTGTGCCCGGCCTGCCGGAACTGAGAGTACTTTTGGAAGGCGGCATTGGCGGCTTCCCGATCCCCGGCGGCGATCGCCTTATCCATTGCGCGCGAATAGAGGGCGGCCCGGTATTCATAGCCCGCCGCCAGCTTTTCCGCGGCGCCCAGCGCGCCGTCCCCCACCATGGTAACAGTCGCGGCGAATTGCAGTGGGTGCTCAAACGCTTCCTTACCGATCCCATTGACGACATCCAGCGCCGTGGACTTTGCAAGCTCCGGCTTGTCATAGTGCAAATAGTAAAGCGCCTGCACGGATTTGCTGAAAGCGCCGTCGTCCCCGCCGCTCACCCCATCCGCGAACGACTTACCCGTTTGTTTGATTTGGGCGAGATCACCCATCGCCGCTTTGGAATGCTGCTTGGCAAGCGCCTTGTTCCGCTGCGCAGCGGCTAACAAGTGGGCTCCGCCATGGATGGCGGCATCGGTTCCCTGGACTACAACATTACCTAGCGCATACCCAAGCTGACCTGGTGCGGACGCCAGAAGCGCCGTGTCCTTGTTGACATTTTCACCAAACTGGTTGTATTTTGCGATGGCCGCATTCACGAAATTATCAAGACCGTCATCGCCAACCAATTTGCGATACGCAAAGCGAGTAGGATAGCTCGCTCCCAGCGCAACCGCCCGTGTCACTGGAGCCTGATATTTTCTATAGATGCCCGCCATGCCATTCCCCAAAGACTGTGCTTGCCGCTGCATCGTCTCGGGAGCATCGGTTGCCGCATCTTTGATCATTTGGAGAACGCCGTCATCTGGGGCGCCTTCGGCGGGAGCCTCCACAAAACTTGGGGGCTGAATGCGCCTCCCATTGAGCCGCCCAACGCCGTAATAACCAATGCGGTTTGCCCCCGAAGTGTTGAAGATCACGCGCTCGCCGCCAAAATAGGGCATCGGGATACGCTTGGCGATGCCGCCATACTTTTGCGCATCCAAAAAAAGCTCGGACTTCGGATCGATGGGAGAACCGCCCTGCGCCGCTTGCCACCCGACGACCCCGCGCCGCGCCTGCTGATAGGCGGCGGCGGTCTTGACCTGCCGCGCCGGCGACGGCATTGGGCTCCCATTGCCGGTCAGATTGCCCATGCCCGGATATGGCTTGACGTAGGGCAAGAGATCAGGCTTCGGCGGCGCCGGAGACGGCCCGCGCGAGATGATCAAGTTGAGAGGGTTTGCCGGCGCTAATAATGGATTCGTAAACGAGGAAGCGAGCGGGTCGACATAATGGGGAGTTTTCTTCGGCATGGACGCCTCACACGGTCAAAAAGAGAAACAGAGACACAAATAAAAAAGCGGCCGCTTGCGCGGCTGCTGATTTGTGATTGAGGAAGGGGGCTTATCCTTTCCGTAAGCGCCCCGGAAGCGGTGGTGCGTACGGAACTTGGGCGGGGCGCCTGAGCCCGGACGCCGAAACCCGCGTCATTCGTCTTGGCGCTGGCTTCTGATGCTGCTCCGGCGCGGCGCCCCCTAACAGGGGGCTATCCCATAGCCTGCCAAATCCCAGCGCCGGGTTTTGCCCCATCCCATCATAGCCAGGAAGCCGTTCGATCGCATAGAGCGAATTGAACGGATCCATCGGGGCTTTGCCTCCCGGCGGAACATAGGCGCCGGCGCGTGCGTGCGGCTTGACGGCCTGATAACGCGCCGTGTCATGGTTGAACTGCGACTGCACCTCCGGCGATACGGGAAGATCCGGAACCTGTGCAATCTGTCCGTTCGGGCCAAGAAAGTCCGTGCGCGGATGTCCATTGAAGCTGGGGTCGCCACGTTTGATGGCGTCGGTCAGAAGATCGAGAACCTTGGGATTGAAACCGAAGTTCTTGTTCCGCATCGGGATCCGCCATTGATCGCCATGGCCGATGTTGTGACGCTGCTGTAACAGAGGCAGATCACCCGGCGAGAATTCCCCTAGCCCGTAGCCAGTGGTAATATTGGCGCGATCCTGTAAGTTTGCCGGATTTAAATATGTGGTGTCATTAACATCAGGAGCGGTAAAGGTGGTATCGTATAGTTTGTTCCATTTCTCGGTTGCTTTTCCCCAGTTCTTTGGGGCAGTGCTTCTCATGAAACCCTCATACCCGGTCAATCCATCGATCGCCATATTATCTTTCCGATATTTTTCGTCACCAAGCTGCTTCTGTAATTCGAGATTGTATCTACGGTCCCTCTCATCTTGATCGCGCTTCGTCGCTTCTGTTTCGCGCGCCAGCGCTGCATCGTAGCGGGCCTTCGCCTCCTCATTATCCCACTCTGTCTTGCGATCGGCGAAGAGCTGCTGCCTCCCCTGTCCATACCCGGCCGCCCCCTTGAGCAAAAGGTCTAAAATTCCAGCCATCGTTCCATTCCTCCGATATTCATTTCCATGCCGCAGATCGACTACGGCTTCTTGGGACCATGTCCGAACGCGCCGGCGCCGTAGAGGGACGCCGCGCCGCCGATAAGGTCTCCGAAACCGAAGCTGTCCTGCTGCTGCATCTGCTGGGCCTGCTGCTGCATGGCGTAATACCGCTGCGCCCTATTGTCATAAGTATTCGACAGCCACTGGTTTCCGGAGGCCTGGCTGCCCAGGCCGGAATTCCACTGGCTCAGACCGTCTGACCGCACGCCTCCCAGCAGCGACGTCAGCTGCTGTTCGCGGCTGTTCTGTTCGTTTCCGGCCCAGTCGGCGTAGCCGTTCTCCGCCGAGTTCAGCCGGCCGAGCTGCTGATTTTGCAGGTAGGCGTCGTTGCCGGCGTAGGCGCTGGACGCGCCGCCGCTTTCAGGCGTATCCAACCCACGCAGGTAGCCGTTCTTGGCCATGGACGCGCGCGACTGGTTGTATGCTGCGGTCGTCGCGCCCATGCGGTTCGCCAGATAAGAATCGTGGCTTTGCTGCGTGAACGGGTTCTGCTGAAGCCGCTTCACGCTCGCGTCGATCGCTCCGTAATAGGCCGGAGTATATCGGTTGTAAGCCGACCGTCCCCCGTTCGCAATATCGCCATACTGAGAGATTTGCCCGCCGAGATTGCCGGCGTAAATATCTGCCTTATGCTGGTAGTCGTCCGCCATGCCGCCATACTTGCCGGCGTTGTAATCCGAGCCGCCTCCAATGAGGCCGTCAAACAATCACATGGTATGCTCCTTTATGCTTTCTCGCTAATATCGATAATCGACCAGCAGCGCCGCCCCCGTGAGCGGCGCCGTCGTGTAAGTGAGCGCCGTTCCAATCACACTGTATTGGGACGGCGCGAGCCGCTGAAGCGCCGTCGCGCTCGCGCCGACATAGACATGCGCGCTCCCGGCGAGGGGCGCATGCGCCAATGCGAAGACTGTGTTGACGCCGTTGACCAATCCCACCGGGACTTCCGAGTCGGCAAAGCTCGGAACCACTGGGAATGACGCCCACGAACGCGCGCCCGCCATGGTGGAGACGAGCGCCTGCCCGTCCAGCGTCGGACTGCCGAGCGCCGGCTCCTTGGCGCTGAAGGCGATCCAGTCCGACTGGATCAAGTAGCCCCCCTGAGCGCCGGACGCCGCAGTAAGGGTGAGAACGCCGTTCGCCAGCCGCAGCGGCGCCGACGCCGTGAACGAGGCGGCGGGCGCGGCGGTGAGAATAGGCGCAATCGCCGGGCGCGCCGCCGTCTGACCTTTCGCCGATGTCTGCGTCAGCGCCTTGATCTGCGCGTCCCGCACCGGATGCGGAGGCCCGCCGCCCGGGATGTGATAGAACGGGGGACGCTTAGCCATCGGAGCCTCCTTCCGCGCTTTCAACCGCGACGGACGCGATCCGCACCGGCTTCCGAGAGGCGCCCGAAAGCGTGACAGTCGTCACCAGTCCGCGCACGCCGCTCGGAACCTTCACCCGGAACGACGCCGCGCCGTCCACCGTATAGGTCTGCGCCATCGTCGCCTCACATCCCGAACAGGACACGCCCATTGTCAGATCCACGCTTTCCTCCGTTTCCACCGAAGCGTACACACGCACCGGCCGATTGGTCCGCCAGTACTGCCCGCCGCTCTCCTCCCGCCCAAAGCCGCGCGACGCGAAGGCGAAGGCAATGGGCGCCGCGCTCGCTTCTAGAACCGACGGCGTCGCCCGGTCCCCCTCTCCGGTCAGCTGGTAAAGCTGTCCATCCGATCCAGCCAGAAACAGATCGTCCGTATCGGCGGCCGTGGACAGGCTTGCCGCCCCGGTCACGTTCATTTGCAGATAACGCGTCCAGCCGTTCTGGCGGCTGTCCCACACATACGCAACCGTGTTCGATGAGTCGCCCGGCAAGGGCGCGAACAGATAAAGGCGACGGCCATGATAAATCATCGACACGCCGGCGTAAGCCTCTGATGAAATCGGCGGCCCGGAGGAGTGCGGCGGGTTCAGAGCCCGCTCGATGGGAAGACTGCGCGGATTGATCTCATCCCCGCCATCGAACTCATAAAGCCCATTAGGCCCCAGGAACCAGAGCCGACCCTCCACTAGCGCCGCCGCGCGCGGCGCAAGGCAGCCCACGCCCGCTTTCAAATAGTGTCCGGACAGCTGGAAGTCGGAGCTGTCGAACCCGGTCAGCATCCAGACCGATCGCTGCTTCAGGATGATCAGCGCCGTGGAAAGCGGGATCAGCTGCTGGATCGGGTCGTTGTCCAGCCCGCCGACCGAAGCCCGAAACCCTTTGATCGCAGCGCTCGGATCGTCTGGATACGACACCGCGTTGTAATAAAGCGCCCCCGGCGTATCCCCCGTGATCAGCCACGATCCCCACAGCGTCGATCCCACCGCAAGCCACAGCCGCCCCTGCCATTCACAAAGCGCCCGCGCGCCGCTGGGCGGTTTGCCGCGCCCGGTGATCAGTGTCGACGCCAGCAGCAGCGCACCATCGGGAGTATTGTCCGTGAACGTACGCAGGGAATTGCTCCAGAGGTAAGAATGCGCGTCGTCATAGACCGTCACGTCCGGACCGCTTCCCACGGGGACACGCGCCACCAAACGACCCACCGCATCGCCGTACAGCCCGCCATACCGATAGATATGATAAAATTTGGTGGCGGCGCCGCCGGAGGGAGTCGGCAGTGTCATCGTCGCGATCGCCTTCAGTCCGGTCGCGGACACAGCGTTGGAGATCGGCGACGGATCGCTTTCGATATCGCCGTCCGTCGTCGACTGCACCTCGGTAAAGACATACTGGTACGGCCCCGCGCTGACGCTCACGCCGTCGCTGATCGCCAGATTACCGGCGGCGCTGAGCGGCCCGATTGTGAACAGATTATTGGCGTCCGCTCCCGTCATATCACCGTCGATCTGGATGTAAAGTCGATCGACATTCAATCGCACATCCAGGGGAACGGTGGTAATATCCGCGCTTGCGTATGTCCCATCCGGGCTAAAAGTGAGCAGGTTCGTGGGATATAAGATCGTGTCGGCGTCGCCTTCCTTGTGAAACACCAGGCGAAGGCTGGGCCGAACTGTTGTGTTGGGTGACGAGTACGCCAGCGCCACGACGTTCGATCCGCTGAAGCTTACCTTTGGCGCATAGTCTTTCCAAATATAATTTCCGCCCTGGTAGATATCGCTGGAGGACAGCGTAAACGAGTTTGCCGAACGTGCGAAGACCAGATGATTGTCCACAGCCCTCAGTGAAACATGATCGATGTAGATCGTATCCAATCCTCGTCGATTGCTGTCGCCGCCGCGCATCTCGAGACCCATCTGGTCAGGATTGATTGGCAGACCGGTCAGCGAGAGCGTCACCCGCGATCGCACCCACCCCGTTACCGAAGTATCTGGATTATAGGGAAACGTCAGCTCCACGGAGGTCTGTCCCAGAATATTGTCCGTTGAGTCCATTCCATACAGCGTAACGACTACGCTCGATCCGCCCGTGCGGTCCGCCTGATGGAATTGCCCCTCAAACTCATAAACACGCGCCGATCCGCGCTGACCATTAGGATAGGTCGGCGCGGGGACCTTCTGAATGATCCCTTCGCCGGGGTCGTCGAGCAGCAGCGCATAAGCCCCGTCAAACGGCGTCATACGCCCGCCGACACTGCCCACGGTCCGTGAGTCGGGGTCTGCGACGCCGATACTATCCCAGTAATCGGGAATGACCGGATCGCCGCCGCCCGCCTTGCCGAGACTTCCATTGCGCAGGAGGTTATCCGGAGTCAATGGCAGTGACGGCGGCGAGGGAGCCGACCGCGAACTCCATCCCGTAAGACTACCAAAGTTCTCGATCGGAATGTTTTTCAGACTAACGGAAAGCGCCGTGGCCGGCGCGTCCGGGGTCGTGGCGACTGCGGCAGACGGCGTCTGATCCAGATCGATCCGGTACAGCGGCGAACTCGTCTGCCCATCCACGAGATACACATACTTCCCGACGCGCGCCATTTGCACGCTCTCGCTTGCCAGCGCAAAGTGGGTTGCGTCGTTGAGCTTGATCTCGGTCCAATCCGACGCGCCTTTGATCGTCTTATAAAGAGCGCCTTTCGCGACAAACAAGATCTGCCGCACCCCGTTACTTTGCACAAACGCCAGCGGCGCATGCAGAACCCTCCGCGCGTACGGCGGATCCGGATCATGAAGCGGCGTGTTGAACATACCGAGCTTCCCAGGACGCGTCACCAGCTCGCCGCCATCGATATAAAGATTATCCGCCTGCTGCACCGCCCCTACGGGCAAGTCCTCGGGAATGTGAAACAGATCCAAGCCGTCAAAGCGGCGCTGCTGTGAAAACGTAGTGGAAATAGGTGGCATGGTGGTCCTCGCTTAACAGCAATCAGGCATTGTCCAGGTTGTCGCGGGCGCGGCGGCGCTGTCCCATGAAGTGAGGGGGGCGACGCCATCGTCCCAGAGTGTCGGCGGCAGATCGCCCGTCATCCATTGGCCGGCGCAGCAGTCGCAGGTGGGCGGCAGCGGGTCGAGCATGGTCCCCGGCGGCGGGATAACGACACCCGGCGGCAGCGGACCGAGCGCGTACTCGATACTGATCGCGGTCACGCGGACATTGGCGCCCGACATCCACGCCGCCGTTTCACGCGAAATCGCCGTGACGCGCACCTCCGTCCGGGACATCGTCGCCGCAACCTCCGCGTTCGCCGCCGTCACGCGGACCATGCCGCCGGACATCTGGGCCGCCACTTCCAGATGCGCCGCCGTGACGCGCGCCGATCCCGACACCGCCGTCGCCGCAATCTCCACACCGATCTGCGTCACGAGCGAGCCCTGGTTCACCATCGCTCCCGTATATGACGGCGGCCCGAATGTCTCACTGGACGAGATGCCAGTGGGCGTCAGCAGATAGGACATGGAAAGCGATGGGACGCCGAGCGCGGACGTGCTGGGGATGCCAGTGGGCGTCAGCGCATACACGGTCGCCGCTGCGGCGCTGATGGCTCCCACCGGCTCGCCGCGCACGGCGTAGTCCAGACCGAATGAGCCGTCGCCGCCGGACTTCGCCAGTTCGCTGCGCCGGAAATAGTCGAAATTATTGGGGTCCGGCATGGTTCCTCCCTTGGACTAAGGCGTACGCGTGACGGTATCGAAGTAAGCGTTCCCGGTTCCAGAAGCGGAGCGAGAGAAAAGGCGCAGGGTCACGACACCCTTCGCGGTCGGAGTAAACGCCGTAAACGTGAGTGTCTCATACGCGCTGCCCGCGATACCGGCCGCCGTCTTCGTTTCGCCCGCGTACCCGATCTCGGCGTTGGCGAGCAGCGAGGCTTGTGGCTTGTTCGTATCGCCGTGCCCACTGTCCCACAGAACCTTGACCGTAATCACCGTGGAGACGGCGTCCATCGCCAGCTGAAATTCTTGATCTCCTGGGCCCGTGATCTTCAGACACTTCCCGGAGCCGCCGTCCGCGTTCGTGGCGGAACCCGCTCCCGTTCCGTGCCGCTCGAAACATCCCGCCGCCGCCAGTGTCGATCCACCGCCGGCCGGCCGGGGAAGATTAGCCAGGTCGTAGGCCGGCGCCGTATAAGTCGCATCGGCGCCAAACCCCAGCACATTCGACCCAGCGCCGGGATACAAGTAAGGACGCTGCTGCTGACCGGCAATCGCCTCATGTCCGATCTGAAGGCTCGGATACCACACCGGCCCGGTCTGCGAATTGGCCGCCGTCACCAGGGTACGCGGCGTGTTGGCGCAGATATAGCAGAAGCTTTCGACGATCTGTCCAGACGCATTCGCGCTCACCCCCGCCGCAGCCCCGACAATCACCGAGTTCTCCACACGGATCGGCACGGTGAGGGAACTGCCTGCGGAGGCAAGCACCCCCGTCGCTCCGCCGTTTATGGTGCAGTTTCGAATGAGCAGTCCGCCCGGCTTGAACGTATTTCCCGCTGCGGACGGCGTGATGGCGAAGACCGTTCCTCCCCCTCCGGCATCGATCCGGCAGTTGCGAAACTCAACCCCGACATCCCAGTCCGCTCCCGTCGTGGATGTCGGCGTGCTGATGAGAACAACGCTTGCCGGAGTATATGACTTGAACAAGCAGCGATCGAACAGAATATTCTGCGTCACCCCCGCCGCCCCGGAAATCAGCACCATTCGGCTCGAATTACTGGCCGCCACTCCCTCGAACGTGCAGTCCAAAAACGTAATATTCGTAGACGTCAGCGTCAGCGCATTCACAATGGATGCGATCGACGATGCCGCGTTCCCGCCCACAAACCGAATTTTCTCGAACTGCAGAAAGCTCTTGCCGTTCAAATTGAGCGGCGCCACGGTCGCCGGCGTCGTCTTGTCGTCCGTCGTATAAGCAGTCCATATGACTTCGCCCAGATCCCCCGTCTGCGCCCCGTCCACATCGCCGACAATCCGCAGCACCGAC